>JBFEYF010000257.1:0-2595 GCA_041562295.1 Sulfurimonadaceae bacterium | reverse complement strand
CGCATCCACGGCGATAGGGATCGTAACGGAGTAGATATTTTCAAAAAAATACTCCTGCAGCTGTTTTTGCTGTGCCGGTGTGACTTCATCATATTCACGTACAAAGACACCCTCCTGCTCCAGGGCTTCCAGGACATCGCTGAGACAGCGCTCCACCTGGTACTTCTCCTGGTAAAGGTAGCGTCTGATATCGCCCAACTGCTCTTTTGGCGTCAGTTTATCCGGACCGGAGAGGATGACCCCTGCCTTATACAGACGTTTCAGTCCCGCGACACGGATCATATAAAACTCATCCAGGTTGGTCGCATAGATAGCCAGGAACTTTAACCGTTCAAGCGGCGGTTGCGTGCTGTCTTGGGCCTGATTGAGTACACGGGTATTAAACTGAAGCCATGAGAGCTCGCGGTTGATATAAAGAGTTGGGTCTTTGAGATTGATCGGGGTACTCACGGCGCTCCTTTAGAGGTTGAAAATTATTGAAAATAGATGTTTATTTATGTGTAAAGTGGTCTATTATATCGTGTTGATTATTACACCAAGATGATACGGGCAGAGCTTTTTGCATCATTATTGAACAGGCTTTAGCAGCGGGCTCATTAAAGCTTTTTAATTTTGGCGATCTCGTCCCTTAATCGTGCCGCCTCTTCAAACTCCAGGTTTTTGGCCGCCTCTTTCATCTTCTGGGTCAACTCCTGTACAAGCGCTTTACGTTCAGCCTTGGGCATCTTATCCATCTTTTTCATCTTGGAGTAGAGTTCTCCGGCATCTTCGGTCTTAAGATCCTGGTCCAGGGTCCTTTTGACCGTCGTCGGTGTAATGCCGTGCTCTTTGTTGTAGGCGATCTGCTTATCACGGCGGTACTCACAGACATCCAAAGCCGCCTGGATCGATCGTGTCACCTTGTCGGCATACATAATGACCTTGCCGCCGGCATTACGTGCAGCCCGTCCCATGGTCTGGATCAGTGCCGTTTCGGAGCGTAAGAACCCCTCTTTATCGGCATCTAAAATGGCGACACGGCTCACTTCCGGGATATCAAGACCCTCTCTTAAAAGGTTGATCCCCACCAGTACGTCAAACTCGCCCTGCCGTAGACTTCGGATAATCTGGGTACGTTCGATAGTGTCGATTTCCGAGTGCAGATAGGCGACTTTGATCCCAAGATCCGAAAGATACTTGGTCAAGGCTTCAGACATCTTTTTGGTCAGTGTCGTAATAAGTATACGTTCGTCGTTGGGGATCACTTTTTTGATCTCGTCATAGATGTCTTCGACCTGATTGGCGATGGGACGGATCTCGATCGGCGGATCCAAAAGGCCTGTAGGACGTACGATCTGTTCGGCCACTGTGGCAGAAAGCTCCAGTTCGATCTGGGCAGGTGTTGCCGAGACGAAAAGGTAATGGGGTGCCTTGTTGATATACTCATCGAAAGTCAGCGGACGGTTGTCCAACGCTGAAGGGAGACGAAACCCGTACTCTACAAGTACCTCTTTACGGCTTCTGTCGGCTGCATACATCCCGCGAAACTGCGGCAGACTGACATGGGACTCATCGACGATCACCAGGTACTCTTTGTGGTTAAGCTCAAAATAGTCCAAGAGGGAGTTGGGTGTCTCGCCCGGCTTTTTGCCTGTCAGGTGACGGGAGTAGTTCTCCACCCCTTTACAGGCACCCGTAGCCTCAAGCATCTCCAGGTCAAATTCGGTCCGCTGTTTAAGACGCTGATACTCCACCATCTTATCGGCTTCGGCAAACTCCAAAAGACGCTCTTCCATCTCGATCTCGATGTTCTTAACGGCATTGGCCAGACGCTCTTTACCGACGATAAACTGGTTGGTCGCAAAGATCGTCGTCTTGTTGTAGGACTCTATTCTTTTATTGTCGACCATATCGAAACTGTAAATCGCTTCGATCTCATCTCCGAAGAATTCGATTCTGACGGCCTCTTCGTTGTTGTAGGTGGGGTAGATATCGATCACATCTCCGCTGACACGGACGTTACCGCGGTCAAAGAAGGTGTCGTTACGGATATAGCCCATGTCGATAAGACGCATCAGCAGATTTTTCTGGCTGATCTCGTCCCCCACTTCCAAAAGCTGCACCATACGGGCATACTCTTCGGGATCCCCAAGACCGTAGTTGGCCGAGACCGAAGCGATGACGATGACATCGTCATAGTTCAAAAGTGAAGTCGTAGCGGAAAGGCGCAGACGCTCCAGCTCATCATTGATCGCCGAATCTTTTTCGATAAAGAGATCCGAGCGGGGGATATAGGCTTCCGGCTGGTAGTAGTCGTAGTAGGAGACGAAATACTCTACATGGTTGTTTGGGAAAAAGCTTTTGAATTCGCTGTAAAGCTGGGCTGCCAGGGTCTTGTTGTGCGTCATGATCAGGGTGGGTAAACCCGTACGTTGGATGGTTTGGGCCATGGTATAGGTCTTACCGCTTCCCGTCACACCCAAAAGGGTCTGGTAGCGGTTGCCTTCCTGGATCGACTGAGTCAATGCATCTATGGCAGCGGGCTGATCGCCCGAAGGTTGATACTCACTTTTGAGATCAAAGAGTGCCATATTTGCTCCTTAAACAGCTATTTGT
>JBFEYF010000256.1:0-2636 GCA_041562295.1 Sulfurimonadaceae bacterium | reverse complement strand
TGTCCGATCAGAGTAAAAGCATCACTCATCGTAGCAATATTTTTGACAAAAATCAGTTTATCAAAGCTGCCCGAGGCTACCAGGGAGTTCTTCTCATTAAAAGCGATGCAGGTGACATAATCACGATGGTTAGGAAGGGCCATCAAGACAGCAGTCGTTGAAGCGTGATAGATAAAGGTCTTACCGTCGGTACCGCCGGTTGCCAGGTAGTGTTCATTGTCGCTTATGGCGACCGATTCGATATCGCCCCGGTGCATCCCGATCTGCGTCTTCAATTTTTTCTCATGCCCCAAATAGAGTGCCGCCCGGTTCTTAGAAGGGATACCGATCAGCACATATTTCCCGCTTTTTGAGATATCGACAATATTGAGTATCCGGTGTTCGTGCACCAGTTTTGATTTAAAACCGTCGATGACGTTCAGCTTAAGCGGATCGATAAAACGGACCGTAGAGCGCTGGTCGATAACGGCAGCCTGGCCGTTACTGAGTGCTTTGATCTGAAAAACCGTCTCTTTGAGGTTGAGTGCTGGATCCATTAATTTACCTGACTAAACTCATACCCGTTCTTGTGTAACTGCTCGCTGATTTGCAGCTGATGTTCATCACCTTTGGTCTCTACTTCGATACGTACATGCGCATCCCCGTACGCCAAATCGGTAGAGGTACGATCATAGCCTATATGGACAATGTTGGCATTCACATCCGCCAAGATTTCCGTCAGTTTCATCAAGGAACCGGGTTTATCTACCAGTGTGACCAGAAGCTTCATCTTGCGCTTCGATTTGACCAGACCTTTTTCAATAATAACCGAAAGCATCGTGACATCGATGTTGCCGCCACTTAAAATTACTCCGACTTTCTGGTTCGGCTCAAATGTGGCTTTTTTGTGCATCAAAGCTGCCACACCGACAGCCCCGGCCCCCTCTACCAGAAGTTTTTGACGTTCCAGCAAAAAGAGAATGGCACTGGCGACCTCTTTGTCATCGACTTTGACGACATCATCGACACTCTCCAGGATATGGGAGAGTGTCATCTCAGATGTGTCCCTTACGGCAATACCATCGGCAATCGTACGTACCGCTTTAGGTCCCATGTTCTTTTTGGCATGAAACGAGTCATAAAAACCTGTCGCACCGCTTGAAGCGACACCGATTACCTTGATCGCGGGGTTGATCTGTTTACAGACACTGGCCATGCCGGCAATAAGCCCGCCGCCGCCGATAGGTACGATAACCACATCCAGGTCGGCGATATCATCCAACATCTCCAGGGCAACCGTTCCCTGCCCTGCCATCACTTCATCATCGGCAAAAGGGTGGATAAAGGTCCGGTTCTCTTTAGCTTCAAGCTCTTTGGCATAGGCATAGGCATCATCGTAGCTCTCACCCCTAAGCACAACCTCTGCGCCATAGGCTGCAACACCGTTGATCTTTGTCAGAGGTGTCGATTCGGGCATAACGATCGTCGCTTTGATGCCGAAATGTTTGGCACTAAATGCCACACCCTGGGCATGATTCCCTGCACTGGCGGCAACGACTCCCCGCTGACGTTCTGCTTCGCTTAACGTAGCGATCTTGTTAAAAGCGCCTCTGAGCTTAAAGGCACCGGTAACCTGCAGGTTCTCTTTTTTTAAAAAGACCTGGGTCTTAACCTGTTCACTTAAAACCGGGGCATAGGCAAAAGGCGTTTTGACAACGATACCGCTGATACGGTTAAAGGCGGATCTAACTGCTTCTAAAGAGACCAACCCCTATCCCTTTACTGCCTGATGTTCAACCATCATACACTTGTTTTGTACCGCTTTCATGCCGTTTTCGACAGCCAGTTCGCAGGCAGCATTATTGACGATATCTTTTTGGATCCAGATCACTTTGACGCCGCCTTTGGCGATAGCCGCTTCGACGATGGGCAGACAGGCATCCGGTTTTCTGAATACATTGACACAGTCGACCTGTCCGGGAATCTCATCTAATGAGCGGTAGACTTTCTCTCCCAGGATCTCCTCCGCTTTGGGGTGAACCGGGTAGATTTTATACCCCTGTTCCTGCATATATTTGGGGACAAAATGGCTCGGCTTGGACGCATCAGGAGAAAGCCCCATTACCGCAATCGTCTTGATCTCTTTAAATATCTCTTGGATCTCTTCGCTGTTGCTGTTTACGGTCGGAAATTCACACTCCATGGGGCACTCCTTATTTTTGGCTTATTATAACAAAATAATTAACCAAGACCTATTTTAAGGGTAAAAAGAGCCTATTTTGCTGGCTTTTAAACTCTATTCAACATGAAAAAATAGAGAAGGGTTTTTTCTAGGGAAAAAGCAGAAACCGATCATTCAACGGAGAAAATGTTTAATGAAAATTATTTAAATCATTGTTTTTTCTTATGGCATTTCACGCTGCTACTTTGGGGTACACCCTTTAAGAAAGAGGCTTTGTAACTCTACAACAAAGTGACACGCGCTCTTTAACACCTATCTGAAAAAAAGGGTTAAAGCGGTATCACTTTTTTATGTAAATAACGGTTTGGGCTTATCCAGGATCAAATAGATATAGGTCTTGCCTTCGTCACTCTCTTTGACCGTGATATGGGCATTGATCGGTTCTTTACGTGCCGTAATATGGTTGGAAAAAGCC
>JBFEYF010000255.1:0-2658 GCA_041562295.1 Sulfurimonadaceae bacterium | reverse complement strand
CAACCATAATTCACTGACAGAGATTTTTATGAATATAGCCAACGATGTAACACAACTGATCGGAAATACCCCATTAGTCAAGCTTAATACGATAAGTCAAGAGTGCGGTGCTACCATTATCGGTAAATGCGAATTCATGAACCCTACAAGCAGTGTCAAGGACCGTATCGGTTTCAATATGATCAATGATGCGATTGAAAAGGGCGTGATTACCGAAGGTACAATGGTCGTCGAACCGACTTCGGGGAATACCGGTATCGCCCTGGCCAGCGTCTGTGCGGCCAAAGGGATCTCACTGACCCTGACCATGCCCGAGTCGATGAGTCTGGAACGGCGCAACCTTCTTAAAGCCCTGGGAGCCAACCTCGTTCTGACCCCAGCATCCCACGGTATGACCGGAGCTATCGAAAAAGCGGCACAGATCGTTACGGACAACGATAATGCCATCATTCTCCAACAGTTTAACAACCCGTCCAATCCCGATATCCACCGTCGTACGACGGCACAGGAGATACTGCGGGACACGGACAATAATCTGGATATCTTTGTCGCGGCTGTGGGAACCGGGGGAACCCTCACCGGAACCGGAGAGATCCTCAAAGAGGCCCTGCCCGACCTTCAGATCTTTGCCGTGGAACCGACAGACTCTCCCGTACTCTCAGGCGGCAACCCCGGTCCCCATAAGATCCAGGGCATCGGGGCGGGCTTTATCCCCGACAACCTGAACACCTCTATCTACGGCGAAGTGATTCAGGTCAGCAATGACGATGCCATAGAAACAGCCAAAAAAGTCGCGGCGGCCGAAGGACTCTTGGTGGGTATCTCTGCGGGAGCCAATGTCTATGCAGCCATGCAGGTGGCCAAGCGTCCTGAAAACCAGGGCAAGACGATCATCACCATTTTATGCGACACGGGAGAGCGCTACCTCTCGACCGATCTTTTTAAAGATATCTGATCCCTGAACTTCTTAAATGAAACTTCTTGAAACCATTCTCATCGACGGGGGACAACCCTGTCATCTTAACTACCATCAAATGCGCCTTGAAAAGAGTCTCAAAACTCTCTTTGAAACCCCTCGTATTCATGATCTTCAAAAGATCATTCCCAAGAAGGATACCAAAGAGGGTCTGCTTCGCTGCAGGGTGCTTTACGATGAGCATACGGCCCAGGTCACTTTTCACCCCTATACACCGCTTTATAAAAAAGCGTTTTATCTTAAAGAGATCGACTTTTCCTATGACTTCAAGTTTGCCGACCGTACCGCTATCGATGCGGCTATGAGCGGTCTGTCTGAGGAGAGTGATGCGATCTTTGTCAAAAACGGGCTTATTACCGACACCAGTATCGCCAATATCGCTATCTGGGAAAAGGGAGCGTGGCGCACTCCCGCCAAACCGCTGCTCGAAGGAACCACCCGGGCACGGCTTTTGAATGAAAAAAAACTGGTTTGTGCCGATATTACTGTAAAAGATTTGAAAAAAGCCGAAAAAATAGCACTCTTTAATGCATTGACAGGTTTTTATGAAGTCACTTCTGCAAAAATTTTCTAAAGGGTTCTTGTGTTATCTGAACTAAGTAATGATAAAGTCTTTAATAAGATGATCAAAAAACATATCATCTCTATTCTGGGACATATGTTTGAAAACAACTATCACTTCGGGGTACTGTGCCGAATTGATCATGTCACTTTCAACCCGGAACTTTCCGAAGAGATCAAAGCCGAGTTTCGCCCTCTGACACTTTTTTACCTGGCGGGGTATACGTTTGAAAGTGCCCGTATCGAAGCGGACCACCTCTCTTTTGAGGCGGGCTTCGGTCCCGACAATATCGGTTCGGAAGTCTCTGTCCCCCTAGCCGATATCATCCAGATCATCGTCGATGAGACACCGATCTTTGTCAACTCTACGGCCAAATTCACAGCCGCTGAAGCCAAAGCACAACTCAATATCGATCAGTCAACTGCCCGTGAGAGCTCTTTCGAAGCACTGATGTCCAATCCGGAAAATCAAAAGCTGATCAAAAAACGCAAAAAGTAGCCTACGCGGCTCTTTGGTAAAGGGCATAGATATAGGGACGCAGATTTCCCGAAGGCATCGTGTAGGTGTATGAAAAACTCTCTATCAATCTGAACTCTGCACCCAGGGCAACAGAGAACATCTCCAGGTCATACTGCATGACATCCAGTCCCGCACACTGCATCGCCCCCTCTTTGGAAAACTCGGCCAACATAACATAGCCGCCGGGAACAAGCAGATTTTTAAGATTATCAAAATAGCCCTGCCGCGCTTTGGCATCGGTAAGAAAGTGCAACACCGCCCTGTCTATCCACAGATCAACCTTCTCGGTCTCCAAAGGCAAAGAGATATCCCGGCAGAGCCATTCACACGCCGCGGCACGCTTACCCAAACGGCTTTTCAGCTTGGCCAACGCTTCACTGCTGATATCATTACAAACAGGCTCCACCCCCCTCTCTACCAGCAGATCGATCAGACCCGAGACTCCCGCACCCGGCACAAAGACTCTACTCCCCTCTTTTAAAGGTACCTCATCAAGCAGTTCGAATGTCTTGGCAAAATCCTTTTCGTACCATCCCAGCTGTGTCTCTAAAGCCGTAGAAAAAATAGTGTCCCAATGTTTTTCGGTTGATGCCATGTTTAT
>JBFEYF010000254.1:0-2671 GCA_041562295.1 Sulfurimonadaceae bacterium | reverse complement strand
TTTGTTGATCTCATCATACATCACCTGGGAACATTTGACCTCACCGATAACCGTCGGGCGCTGCATATCTTTGGAGTAAAGCAGGGCAAGCATATCCCCTTTGATATTGTACTTGGGGGTGAGTACGGCGATACGGTCCGCGTCTCCGTCAAATGCGAAGGCGATCTGTGCTCCATTGGCAAGCTCTTTTTTAACATCTACGAGGTTCTTTTCGATAGTCGGGTCCGGATGGTGGTTAGGGAAGGTCCCGTCGGGATCGCAGTACAGTCCCTTGGTCTTCAGTCCGAGATTTTCAAAGATCTGATCGATAACGATACCCGCTACCCCGTTACCGCAGTCATAGGCGATATCGAGATCCATCCCTTTTAAGTGGGCGAACTCATCGGTAAGGTGTTGGATATAGCGCTCTTTGGCATCGATGTCAATAACATCTGTGACATCGGGGATCAGCATATTGGTCGGAAGCAGTTTCATGATTCTTTTACCCATTGCGTAGATATCTTCGCCGAAGAAGGGCTGCTTGTTGATAGTGATCTTAAAGCCGTTATATTCACTGGGGTTGTGAGAACCGGTAATCATAATCGAACCGGCCGGCGTGATACCGTCAAACTCCTGGTAGTTACAAAAATAGTTGACAGGCGTAGGGATGAGACCTGCATTGAGTGTCTTGACACCGGCACGGGCCAGACCCGATACCAGGTAGTGAAAAAGAATAGGCGAGTGGGAACGGGCATCGTAGCCGATAGCGGCGTAATCCCCATGTTTTTTTATCTCTTTACCCAAAAAATATCCGATCAGTTTGACGATCGGCTCGTTGAGCTCTTTTTCAAAAATACCTCGGATGTCATACTCTCTGAAAATAGTCTGCATCTTCTTTACCCTTTATATTGTGAATCTGTGATGTTGTATTATTATAGTCTATAGCGGGTTAAAAATTTATCAAAAGGGCCCAATTACTTAAGATTTGGCTCTAGTTATAAAAACGCTGCTGTTATGAAGCAGGCTATGGGGTGATTGAAGAGATTTCTGTCAATTCTTTACAGATCGTACTGATGTCCTCTTGCAGTGAGTAGTAGCTCTTAAAATGGTCTTGGTAGAATGGGGCCGTGACGGTAGGGAAACTCTCTTTATCTTCAAAGAGATTGACCGCCCATATAAAGGGGCACTTTTTCTGGTTTAAAAGCTGCAGGTTAAGCAGGGTGTCGTTGATTGAGCCCAGTTTTGAAGGCACGACCAAAAGTGCGTTATCTGCAAAGATTTCGATGAAATCGACCATAAAAAAGTTCTCATCGACCGGGACCATAATGCCGCCTGCACCCTCCATAAGAATAATATCTGCATACTTTTTGATTTTATCAAGGGCCATATGGATGACATCGATCTCAATAGCTTCATGACCTTTGGCGACATAGGGAGCAGCCGGAAGTTTGAACTGGTAGGGACAGATATCATCAAGAGTAAGATTTTCAAGGTCAGGGTTATACTCTTTGGCCAGCTCAAAGAGTGCTTTGGCATCTAAAGGTTCATCGATGACACCGGTTTCGATCGGTTTCATAACACCGACTCTGTGGCCCTGGTTTGAGAGTTCGATGATGAGCTGTTTCATGGCATAGGTCTTGCCGACATCCGTATTGGTGGCGGTTACAAAAATAGTTTGTTTCATTTTTTCATCTCTTTTTTAGTCATAAGGCTATATAATCAGTAGCATTATAGACAATTTAGGAACATTTATGGATATTTTTGAGGATTTCGCAACAGATTTTATACAGATGACAGGATCCAAGTCCGGTCCGATCAGCCCGGCTATCGTACAGTCAGCAGCCTTTGGCTATGAAGATAGCGAAGAGGGTGAAGCTATTTTTAACGGCAGTGTCAAGAAACCGCTTTATTCCCGTATGGGTAATCCCACATCCGGCAAACTGGAAGCACTGCTTACCCATATGGACGGGGGCATCGGCGCGGTAGTCACCAGCTCCGGTATGGGAGCCATCTCACTGGCAACGATGTCGATCCTAAGCAGCGGTGATGAGGTGATCTGCGTCGGGGGACTCTTTGGCGGGACCTACTCTTTTTTCAGTGAAACGGCCAAGCGTTTCGGTATCACGACCCGCTTTTTCGATGTCGATGAGGTCGATGCCATAAAAGCTGCGATCAACGACAAGACCAAGATCCTCTTCTTGGAGAGCGTCGGCAATCCCAACATGAGACTGCCCGATATGCCGCTGCTTTTAAAGATTGCCACTGATGCCGGCATCATCTCCATTGTCGATAATACCGTGACGCCGATTACGATGCAGCCTCTGAAGATGGGAGCCGATATCGTCGTCTATTCCACGACAAAGATTATTGCAGGTAATGCTTCTGTTTTGGGCGGAGCGGCTGTTTTTAGAGCGGTCAATGTCGATGGCGAGGATAAGCTCAAGTCTGAGCGTTATCCGTTTTATGCGAAGTTTATCAAGAAGATGGGTGCCATGGCGATGATCCCCTGTGCCAAGAAACGGGCGCTTAGAGATTTCGGTATGAGCGCTTCGGCTTTTTCATCCTATTTGACGATGCTGGGGCTTGAGACGCTGCCGATCCGCATGCCGCGCTCCATTGAAAATGTCAAAACCGTTGCCGCGGCTTTGGATAAGGCCGGGTTGAATGTTAACCATCCGTCACTGGCCAAACA
>JBFEYF010000253.1:0-2695 GCA_041562295.1 Sulfurimonadaceae bacterium | reverse complement strand
TGCCCGTAAAGGCGAGACGATCGCCCTAGTTGGAGACAGCGGCGGCGGTAAAAGTTCACTGGTCAACCTGATCCTGCGTTTTTATGATGCCAACAGCGGTTCGATCCTGATCAATGATGATGAGATCAAGAGACTTGATCTGGCCTCTTTAAGACGCCATATCGCCATCGTTTCGCAACGGGTCTATATCTTTGCCGACACACTGGCCGAGAATGTCGCTTACGGCCTTCCTTACGATGAACAGAAGGTGATCGAGGCTTTGGAAAAAGCGGATGCTTCGGAGTTTGTCTCCCAGCTTGAAAACGGTATCCATACAGTCATGGATGAGTTCGGGGCCAACCTTTCAGGAGGTCAGCGCCAGCGTATCGCCATCGCACGGGCTATCTACAAGGATGCCGACGTACTGATTTTGGACGAGGCGACCTCGGCACTGGACAACAAGAGTGAAAAGCGGATTCAAGAAGCACTTGAACAGATCAGCAGATCCAAGATCACCTTCACCATCGCCCACCGTCTCTCGACGATCGAGCATGCCGATAAGATCATGGTCTTTAAGTCGGGCCGTATCGTCGGTCAGGGCAGACACGAAGAGCTTCTTCACAGTTCGCCAGAGTATCAAAGACTGCGCGGCAATGCGCAGATGTAACCCCAAGGAAAAAACCTATGCAATTTAAAATAAGCGGTGAGTACATCGAACTTTATAAACTGATCAAAGCGTGTGACCTGGTAGAGAGCGGGGCGGAAGCCAAACAGCTTGTAGGAGCGGGACATGTCCACAGAAACGGCCAAGTCGAACTGAGAAAGCGGGCCAAGATCCTGCCGGGTGAGACGATCCAGATCGCCGATGTGACGATCGAAGTAACCGCATAACCCTCATCTATGCCCGTGACACCCCTTTTTGAAAACCGTGACTTTCTCATTGTCAACAAGCCCGAAGGCAGCAGTATACACAGCGAAAACGGCGAGGGGTTTGTCCTTCAGGCGACCAAAGCGCTGGGCTACACTCAGCTTTTTCCTGTACACCGTCTTGATAAGATGACATCGGGGCTGCTGATACTGGCCAAAGATGCCGCTGCCGCTTCGGCTTTGGGAAGACTCTTTGAAGAACGTCTCATTGAGAAGTTTTATATCGCTATCTCTACGCGTAAACCCAAAAAGAAGCAGGGATGGGTCAAAGGGGATATGCTGGCTGCCCGCAGGGGAAGCTACAAGCTTTTGACGACAACGGACAATCCCGCCGTGACCCGTTTTATCTCTGTCGCTCTGCGCGTACATGAACGTTTTTTTCTGATCAAACCCTACACCGGCAAGACGCATCAGATCAGAGTCGCGCTTAAAAGTCTGGGCGCACCCGTAGCCGGGGATATACGCTATGCCCAGGCAGATGAAGCCCGCAAAGAGGATCGGGGCTACCTCCACGCTTTTGGACTGAGGTTTCTTTGGAAAGGTGAGACCGTGGCACTGACGGCCTTGCCTGAAAACGGAGAGCGTTTTCACTCACCCCAGGCGATGGAGCAACTAAGGATCTGGGCAGACCCCTGGGATTTTTTTGACCTATCTAAGTAATTTTTAATCCGTCATAGATTACTATACTGCCCTGGCTTTTCGGGGCGTGGCGCAGTCTGGCTAGCGTGCTACCTTGGGGTGGTAGAGGTCGCAGGTTCAAGTCCTGTCGCTCCGACCAGTTATAAACCCCCTTTACTTCGAACTTCCCATTGGATTGCCCTTCAAACTAATTTATGACGTATTTTTGAAGTGTCACCCAAAACGTCACCTTTTCCAGCATATATGTCTACTGAACGGTCAATTTTTAAATGTGACTGATCCAAATATCTTCCATAATGCGAAAAGATCATATCCAATGTAGTATGTCCTAAAATTGACGCTATCTCCTGCAAAGTATACTGTTGCGACTTTATTGCTTGAACAGCAAAAGTATGACGTGTCTGCATCAACTTACGATATGGCACATTTGCTTGTTCTAAAAGCCGATACCAATTACCATTACGTTTTTTGACTCCCCGTATATCTTCGATATCATTTAAAGGTGAGCCATCTTCCTTGCAAAAGAGGAAAATACTACGACTTTTTTTAGCGATTTCAACTTGCTTTTTCAAATAAAGATTCGCATTTTTTGGCAAAGGAATTGTTCGTAAAGATCCTGAAGTCTTTGGCTGTTTACATTTTCCTTTAGTAATCACCCTATAGATATGTACTTCTTCCTTCTGAAAATCGATATCTCCTATTTGAAGTCCTATAGTTTCTTCTGGACGTGTACCAAGATGAAATGCAATCCCCAAGTAATTATGCAGGGTTGTCCCTTGTGAATGAGATAATAACTGCTGTACTTCCTCCACACTAAATGGTTTAATTGCCTCAGTATTTAACTCATTATGAACAATGGGTAATTTGTAATCCAGGACCATATTTCTACTAATTGCACCTGCTTTTCTGGCAAGCTCAAAAATAGAGCGTAATACAACCAACCAATCCAATTTTGTAGCTCGCTTACAATCCAATGATTGAAAGAACTCATCAATGTCAAGTTCACTAATTGAATTCAAAGATTTTTCTTCACCAAAATATTGATTAATCTTTTTTATACGTCCCCAGTGTGCCTGATATTTTGAATGCCCTATCTGTTCAAGTTTTTTACGATATTTTTCCGTATAAACTCCTAGTGTATCATCCACCT
>JBFEYF010000252.1:0-2762 GCA_041562295.1 Sulfurimonadaceae bacterium | reverse complement strand
TTTCTATAATGCTTTTTTATCGCCAAAGCAGCGAGCAAATTATGCCCGACATCTATGGTCACATTTGGGGCAATTTGTGTCAGCCGCCCAAAAAGGGTGGCCGGTCGGAACGATGCCAGATCTTTTCGGATGCCGACACTTCGTAGCGCAGCCAAAGCGAGTGAAAAGTTATCGACCAGGTACTCCGCTTCGGCTCTTTGGGCAAAATCTTCAACGATCTGCAGATCCTTCGCCTCAAGGTCTACATTATAGAGGTCAAAAGGCACTTCTCTGGCACGCTTTCGGATCACCTCCATCACATCATCGCTCTGTCTGGCCGTAACAGCCTGCTTTTGGACCGCGTTGATCTTGGTTAGCGCCACGTCACCCGGTGTCGTTCCCAAAAAATCTGCATGGTCCAACCCGATAGGGGTCACTACGGTCAGGATATTGTTAAAGACGGCTGTCGCGTCATACTCTCCGCCCAGGCCGGCTTCCAGCACCACATAATCGCACGATTTAAAAGCGACCATGGCCAACAGCGTGGTAAACTCAAAGTAGCTAAGCGACTCCTGCCACTTCATATCCAAGAAACCTATCAGTTCGTTAAACGCCGTTTCCAAAGCCTCATCACTGACTGGGGTGCCATTAAGCCATATGCGTTCATTAAAGGCCATGATATGGGGTGAAGTGTAGTGTCCCGTAGAAAAACCGCATGCTTGAAGCATCTGGGCGAGGTAGCGTCCGGTCGTCCCCTTCCCATTGGTCCCGATGACATGAATGATTTTGGGAAGGTAGATCTTTGATCGCACCGAATCATAGGCTTTATGCATGCGTGTCGGGTCGAATTTTTTGTAAAAAAGCGGTTTGTCGGATAAAAATTGCTGCAGTGTCATCTTATCTACTTCGGCAAAATACGGTTACGCCCGGCAGCTTTGGCCTCATAGACATAACTGTCGGCAGTTTTGACCAGTTCTTCGATCGTTTCAGACTCGCTTCGCTGACCGATACCGCCGCTGACGGTTAGTTTAAGGCGATGCTCTTTGTAGACAAAACGGTTTTTTTGCAAAATCAGGCGCAATTTATTGGCAAACTGCTTGGCACCCTCTTTGGTTGTTTCCGGCATGACGATAACAAACTCCTCACCCCCGAAACGCGCGATGAAATCCACATCCCTGGACTGCTGGCGCAGAACTTTTGCAAAGACTCTTAAAACCGCATCTCCGGCATCATGTCCGTAATTGTCGTTGATCTTTTTAAAATGGTCGATATCGATAAAGAAGAGTGAAAAATCCCGTCCGTACCGCTTATAGGAGGCATCCAGTTCACGAAGTTTCTCCTCCAGTGCCCTCTTGTTAAAAAGCTTGGTCAAAAAGTCTTCCCGGCTCTCTTTATTGGCTTCGGTCAGCTCCTCTTCAAGCAGCATGATCTTCTTATCCATGCTTGATATCTTGATCTGCTGGGATTTGACCTCCTCATTAAGCGATGAGGCTTCATCCTCCAAAAGCTGCGCGATTTGCAGCAGCCGCTGATGGATATCGGTCAATGACTTTTTATCCGTCATATCCAGGTTTTCAAGTTCTTTTTTTAACTTGCCAAGCTCCTCTTTTTTGCTCTCACTCTGTTCGATGATATGCAGCAGCCGCTTGGAGACCTCTCCGGCGATCTCGTCCAACTGGTAGACCGTATCTTTAAGCGCCGACTTATCGAGTTCGATTCTTTTTTTGATGGCGAACTTGATATCCTCCTGCATACCAGTACTGTCAAGGACATTGGGGTCTTGGCGGATCTGTGAAGAGATCACGGCGATCTCATCATTCATACTGGCTGCGATGGAGGGGACCAAAGAGGCGACTATGAGCTGCCCGATGTTATCCGGGATATGCAGATTGTGTTCGCTGCTGTAGCTGTCTACGATCGTATGGATGGAACCCCTTAAATCCTCTTTATCGACCTTCCCCAGTATCGAAAGACGGTCCAAAAAAGAGTCATCGTAGGTCGTCAGGAAATCGATCCACGCATCTTTAAGTTTCTCTACCGCTGCGGCATCGGGAACTGTTTCGATATGTTCTGCGGTACGCGATGCGATCTGGGCCAGATCTTTATTATGCATCTGCTGCGCGACCTGGGCCATCCGTTTGATCAAAATCGTCATCGCATGCATCAGCTCCTGGGAGCTTTCAGGAGCGAGCCTGGCGATCTTACCCCCTAAAAAAGAGAAGAGTTCATCCACACTGCGCAGATGGTACCCTTTGAGCTCTTTTTGAAGCGTTTTGTCCAGGCGTGCGATATAACGCTCTAACTCATTACAGTCTTCGATAATCAGGCCCGCTTTTTTCGCTTCTTTACAGAAAACCTCTTTATAGTTAATGGGCGTTAATACCTGCCCCTGCTCTTTGAGTGTCGACAATGTGTTTCTGATAATATCGGATAGACCCATAGATAGCTCCTTTGCAGCCCTTTCCTACTTACCTTCTACGGCAAGCTGGGAGATGAAACTGTCGATCGCTTTTAAAGATGCATACTTGATCGCTTTAAATCGGTCCGTATCGGAAACCGTAGCATTCGGCTCGATGTTAAAGTCATAGGCACCGGTTAAAGAATAGCTTTTTTTGGCACCTTTAGTCGTCCGCATCACAGACAGATTGACCGTAATACGTTTGGCGATCACATATCCGTTGTTATCATACTCAGTGGACTGTTCTTTGATGCGATTAAGCTTCACGTCCAGATGCGATACGGAGAACTTTCTACTTGTTGTAACCACCTTAAAGCGTGTAATA
>JBFEYF010000251.1:0-2769 GCA_041562295.1 Sulfurimonadaceae bacterium | reverse complement strand
GCTAGAAGCTGGTTCAGTGTCTGTTCACGTTCGTCATTACCGCCCATCATGCCGCTGGCAGCTCTACTTTTACCGATCGCATCGATCTCGTCGATAAAGATAATAGCCGGAGCATCTTTTTTAGCCTGCTCAAAAAGATCTCTAACACGTGCCGCACCGACACCCACAAACATCTCGATAAAGCTTGAACCCGATACCGAGAAAAAGGGTACATCGGCTTCACCGGCTACCGCCTTAGCCAATAGCGTCTTACCCGTACCCGGGCTACCAACTAATAATACCCCTTTAGGGATCTTAGCACCCAGATTGATATAACGGTCAGGATATTTTAGAAAGTCAACGATCTCTTTGACCTCCTCTTTTGCTTCCTGGACACCGGCTACATCAGCAAACTTGATCTTCGGCTTTTCGGAGTTGACCAGTTTTCTGGCACTTCCCATACCCAGAATGCCACCGCCCATCTTGCTTTGCATTCGGTTGGCCATCAGCATCCAGATACCCATAATCAGGAAAATCGGAAGCATCCATCCGATCATATCGGTAAACCAGTTCGTCTCCGAAAAACCTTTATACTCTATACCCTGCTTATCCAAAAGCGGGATCAACGTCTCGTCATGTCCGACACGTCGTACCGTATAGACATAGTTGATCATGCCGTCACTGCCGTACGCCTTGATATAGCTTTGCCCGATCGCCACTTTCTTGATCTGTTTTTGAATGATCAGCTCTTTAAGATCGGAGTAGTTGATCTCTTTATGTTTTGTCGGTCCGCCGCTTACGCTGCTAAATCCTTGAGAACTCTCTCCCACAAAAAGTTTAAAGATCATAATAATCGCAACGGAGAAGAGTGCGAAGGTGATCAACGGGTTTTTATTAAAAAAATTATTATTGTCCGGCATATTTTTTCTGTTGTCGTCCATACTGTTCCTTCTTTTTATACTTGTTTTTTCATCACGAGCGACACCCACTCATCCTGGGGCAAACGTTCTACAAGTTCAAATTTTTTATAGCTTCTTAATACCTTCTCTTCATACTTATCTAAAATTCCCGAGAGAATGACGATGCCGTTATCTTCAAGCTTTTTGTAGATATCTGATGCGATAAAGGTCAGGACATCGGCTACGATATTGGCGATGACTACGTTATAGCTTTGCGGTGCCGTATTGATCGATCCCTGCCAGATGCTATGAAATTCTACCCCATTTTTTTCAAAGTTTTCTTTAGTATTGAGTATAGCTTCTTCATCTGTATCACACAGATCCACAACTGCCTGCAGTTTCGCTGCGGCGATACCCAATATACCGCTTCCGCATCCGACATCGACGACACTCTGGCCGGCTGAGATATGATTTTCGATAGCTTTAAGGCAGGTAGCTGTCGTAGGGTGGTGCCCCGAACCGAAGGCAAGTGCCGGATCGATGAGGATATTGTTCTTATCGGCTTTGGCTTCATGCCATGACGGGTGGATATAAAACGAGCCCACTTCCACGGGTTCGACACCCTCTTGATACTTCTTGATCCAATCCTCATTGGACAACTGTTCAATCGAACATCTGACCGTAACCGGTTTGCCGAGATTCTCACTCAGGGCCTGTGCGAAACTTTCTATCGCCCAGCTGATATCCTGCAGGTCATCATCTTCTGATCGGAGTATAAAACTCTTTTCTCTCTCTTCTACGGGATCAAGGAAAATTTCGTTGATAAAATCTAAAAAAAGTTCAGGGAGGTCTGACGGCGTTACCGTCAGTTCAAAATAGTATGCATTCATCTATGTGACTTGTCTGCGGGGAGGATCAAGATCCTTCACCGATTACAGCACCCAGTTTCTCTTTAAGTACCTGAGGCGTAAAAGGTTTAACGATATAGTTGTTTACACCCGCTTTAAGCGCTGTAATAACCTCTGCCTTACCACCTTCCGTTGTAACCATGATAATAGGCATATCCGTAAAACGTTCATCGGCACGTACTTTTTTAACCAGTTCAAGGCCGTTCATTTCAGGCATATTCCAGTCAGTAATCAGCATATCGATATCGGCATTTTTATCCAGATACTCCCATGCTTCCAATCCATGTTCACCTTCAACTACATCTTTATAGTTTAGACGAACCAAAGTGTTTTTAATAATTCTTCTCATTGTAGAGCTGTCATCAACTACTAAAAGTTTCAATCTCTATCCTTTATACAATTCTCGACTGAATATTCTCTGAACTAAATTTAGCACATTTTAGTTTGTACAAACTTTAAATGCTTCAGCTAAGTCCAATTTTCCCTCATAAAATGCCTTTCCGATGATCGCACCTGCTACATTCTCGGACGCTTTGAGTTTTTTGATATCCTCGATATCCTTCACACCGCCGCTTGCAATCGTATCGACGCCGCTTGCTTTGGCTATTTCTACTGTAAAATCGACATTAACACCCGAAAGTGTACCGTCACGCCCCACATCTGTACAGATGATCGCTTCAACCCCGGCATCTGCAAATTTTCTGGCCAGATCGGTCGCTTTCATAGAGCTCACTTCGCCCCACCCCTCTACGGCTACAAAACCGTCTACAGCATCGATACCGACGGCAATCGGGTATTTTGCTGCCATATCGATGACAAACTGCGGATCCTTGACGGCGATCGAACCTAAAATAATACGGTCGATACCCAGTTCCACATAACGCTTGATCGTAGCCTCATCGCGGATACCGCCGCCCAGCTCCATCTTCAGATTACAGTTTTGGCGGATCTTTTCGATCTGCTCAAGATTTTTAGGTTCGCCT
>JBFEYF010000250.1:0-2782 GCA_041562295.1 Sulfurimonadaceae bacterium | reverse complement strand
TCTTTGCATGACGGAGGCATCACAGCATGGATCACTCTGTTGGAAAAGCTTGAACAGATGTCCTTAGAGTATCTCATCGGAGGTCACGGCAGTGTCACGGGCATCGAGTCGACACTTTTGACCAAAACATATCTACAGTCACTGAAAACGGCAGTAGCCGATGCCATTGATGAGGGTGTCGAGATTGCAGATGCTGTAAAAAAGATAGAGCTTGAAGCTTTTCAGACAAAGCCTATGTATAGGGAACTTCATCGACAAAATATCGATACGGCATACCGACAACTGGAGTGGGGCGATGAATAAGAGTTTCGCATGTTTTGTTCTCTTTTCACTTATGCTCGCGGGCATCATGATGAGTGCATGTACACAATCGGGTGTGATATGGAAGCCTTGGAAAGGTGCCCTAGTAGAGGCGAAAAAAGAGCAAAAACTGATTCTTTTGAAGGTTACACAGGATAACTGTCACTACTGCACAGATATGGAGCGGAATGTTCTTTCACAAAAAGCGGTCAAAGATTTTATCAAGACAAACTTTATTCCTGTAGCTGTCAATATCAGTGAAGAGATGCTGCCCCTGGGATTGAAGGTATCGATGACACCTACCTTTTTCTTCATTGACTTTAAGGGCAGCGTTGTCAAAAAGGTTCCGGGATCATGGGATCAAAAAGATTTTCAGGGCTTTATGTATAAAGCCTTAGAGGAGAAGAGACGATGAAACGGCTATTGGCGATTTTTTCGATTTTGACATGTCTGCAGGCAGAGACAGAGTTTGCTCAACCGAAACCTTCGATGGAGAATCAGCGTCAAGTGGTCTTTTCCATCGTAGAGGGCAGCGATGAAGCGATTCATCACGTACTCAGTTCTGCGAACAATGTCCTGAAGTTTTATGGTCCAGAAAACGTGCATATGCGCATTGTGGCTTATTATCACGGTATCAGGGCTTTGCTGAAAAAAGAGAAGGCTTTTGCGACGCGTGTCGATGCTCTGATGCAGTATGACGTGGAGTTTGTGGCATGCGGTAATACCCTGAGGACTAAAAAAATCAAAGCCTCTGAGCTTATTGACGGCAGTGAAGTGGTCACTGCGGGTATCGTAGAGATTATTGAACGGGTCAAAGAGGGCTGGACCTATATCAAACCCTAAAGGAGAAAAAATGAAAAGAGTAGTAGTCGCTATTGCTGCTTTGGCAGCAGTTATCGGAATCGTCTTAGTGATGAATCAAGCCGAAAAAGATGTGATGGCGCAAGGAAACGGAGATCTTCGCATCTTCAGTACAGCAAACAGCAAGGGCAGTAACCTGCCTACAACGATTGAAAAAACATTGGAAAAAGAGGGATTTGTCATCTCTGCAAACAGTGAGATGAACAAGCCTTTTATGATTCAGTTTCAGCAAAGTGACTATGATGTGTTTCACCTGCTGACCGTTTTTCATAAAGAGTTAAGCGAGAAGCTTGTAAAAAAGATGCCTCATGCCGGTATCTTTGTACCGATGGGCGTGGGTATCTACCAGGCTAAAGGAGACAACAAACTGCATGTCTCTATTTTGACATCCCAAGCACAGGCGAAGATTTTGGGTCTTAAAACGGTCGAACCGATTTTGGTCCAGATCGAAGAGCAGCTCATTGCCGCACTGAAAAAAGCGATGCCTGAAGCAACTGTGATGATAGAGCAGGATAATCCGCTTCCGGCTGAAGGTCCGCTGGTTTCGATGTTTGAACTTGAAGTCGATCCGGATGACTGGGAAGATGCGAAAGAAGAGTTGACGATGACGATCGAAAGCGGTTTCAAGCCTAAAGGTTTTGTGATGTCCAATTTTACAGAGTATAACTATATGCTGACAAAAGAGGATACGGTAGAGAGTCCGTTTGATTTTTACGACACCTATTCGATCTGTAAACTCAAAGTGATCTACAATGTGGCAAAGACCCGTCCCCAGGCGGCGGCTTTTGCACCGTGTACGATGATGCTTTATAAGGCCAAGGGAAGTGACAAGATCGTCATGGGATTCCCGGGAGTCTACAACTGGCTAAGCAGTGCCCGTGTAACGGATGAGAATGCCAAAAAAGAGCTGATGAAAGCGCAGCACGATTTTGAGCAGATCCTAAAAAACGCAACGGAGTAAAACTCCGTTCGCAGACTTTATTGATAGGGGAAACTGTTGACAACCTTCCCCGGTGCCTGAACATCACTTTTTCCTTTTGACTGTTTTCCCCAAAACACTGGTCAGCAGTTTCCTCTATCAATAAAGTCTTGGTAATTTCCAGGAACGGTAATAGGCCAAAAGCCGGATAATGATACCTAAAAACGCCACGATAAAAAGTGTCGTCGGGTTAAGTAAAGATGCCGCGGAAAGTCCATAGAGCATGAGGCCTATAACGATGGCAATCGATCCGTAAAAGTCGCTGATGAGTACCGTGGGGACCTCATTGATCATTACATCCCGAATGATGCCGCCACCCACTGCGGTAGTAAAGGCCAATATCAAAACACCGAAAAGGTTAAATCCGGCATCGATAGCCAGGATGGCACCGGCAATACTGAAAGCGACCAGTCCTATCGTATCGCTGATGACAAAAAAGATACGCTTCTCCAGGTCGATTTTACGGTGAAGACTGAAAAATATAAAAAGCATCAGGGTCGAAATGACGATAACAGAAGGGTAGGAGAGGGTGAAGCTGATCGGCGTACGGTCCAACAGAAGGTCACGTATGACACCGCCGCCCAAAGCGGTCAGGCTGGAGGCTATAAAGAGCCCCAACAGGTCAAGCTTTTTACGTGTCGC
>JBFEYF010000249.1:0-2796 GCA_041562295.1 Sulfurimonadaceae bacterium | reverse complement strand
GGGGGGATGGCAGTA
The DNA here is from genome assembly GCA_041562295.1 of Sulfurimonadaceae bacterium. Classification (GTDB taxonomy): domain Bacteria; phylum Campylobacterota; class Campylobacteria; order Campylobacterales; family Sulfurimonadaceae; genus JBFEYF01. The sequence goes on along the minus strand of JBFEYF010000249.1, from coordinate 2,781 downwards.
CTTGCTTTCTCGCTGCTTATGAACCAGTTTGTCACGACGCCAGAACCTGCGAAAAAAGAGGCATCGGCCAGCTTTGAAGTTCAAAAAGTGACAAAGCCAAAACCGAAGCCAAAACCTAAGAAAAAACCGAAGTCCAAACCGAAAAAGAGCCAAAAAGCACCGCCTCCGAGTATCGGAAGCCAGCTTAGCGGTATCGACATGGGTCTGAACTTCGATATGGGTCTTAACGATACGGACGACGCCCTTTTGGGTGATACCTCTGATGTTGTCATGAGTGCAGACTCCGTTGACACACCGCCAAAAGCCACCGAAAGAGCAGCGATGGAGTATCCCAAAGCGGCACTGAGAGAAAAAGTCTCGGGTTATGTCGTTATGAACATCCTCGTCAATAAAGATGGGGAAGTCGAACGGGTCAAGATCTTAGAGTCCGTTCCCGAAGGTGTCTTTGACGAATCCGCCAGAGCCGGAATCGGTTCATGGAAGTTTCAGCCGGCACTTTACCAGGGGAAAAAAGTCAACGTGTGGGCGAAGCAGAAGATACGCTTTAGCCTGGATTAGGAAATATTATGAAAAAACTGCTAACACTTTTAATCGTAACCCTGTTAACTGTTACCCAACTGCAAGCCAAAGAGGAGCTGGATCATATCGGCCTTGCCGCTTTGCTGATCCGTGACGGCCACTACGACCGTGCTTTGGCGACACTTAAAGAGGTAGACCTCAAAGATGAGGATACGGACTTTATACGTTTTTATACACTCAAAGCATTGGCTTTGATGAAATCAAATGCCTATAAAGAAGCGATCCAGAACTTCCATACAGCGATAGAAAAAGGGCAAAAAGAGCTCTCGATCTATATCTATATCGCACAGTCGCATTTCAAACTTGGAGAGTATGCAAAAGCTTTAAAAGCCTTTGCCAATGCCAAAACAGCCGGTTTGGTCAAACCCCAATATTTTGCGCTTCAAGCTGAGTGTCACTGGAAGCTTCAAAACTTTTCCCAGGCCCTGGGTATCCTAGACAGCGGTATCGTCAAGTTCCCTAAAGCGGAAGGCCTTTACAAGCAACAGTTCTTTTACTATACAGAGCTTAAGCTTTTTCAAGAGGGTATGAATGCCGCTTATGCATTCATCAAAGCAGCCAAAGATCCGGTAAAAGCGTATCAGATCGTCGCATCCCTGCTTAACCGTTCTAAAGAGACGGACCGTGCTGTTAAGATTATGGAAGAGGCCAAACTTGTCTATCCGAAAAACAGCGATATCGTTGTGATGCTGGCCCATCTTTATATCAAAAAAGGTGATATCCAGGTAGCCGCTGATCTTTTTGACCAGGCTTCGATCCTTGACAGCAAATATATCAAAGAGGCTTCAGAACTCTACAGACGTGCCAAAAAGCTTTACCGTTCCCTATATTTCAACCGCCAGATCAAAGATCAGCAGGAGAAATATAAACAACGTATGGCCATTCTTCTGGAGTTTGGCGACTACGAGATGGCTGCCGCGATGGAAAAGGCCCTTAAACGCGTGGATCTTATCAAAAACGAAGATATCCGCTACGCTTTAGCCTTTACCCTGTTCCAGACAGGCCAGTATGACAAATGTGAAGAACATCTGTCCCAACTGATGCGTTCTGATCTTTTCAACAAAGGGATCGAACTGCGAAAAATGATCGAATCTTGTAAAAAATCACCTTGGGAGTGTAACTAATGCGTGCTTTAGCCCTTACTTTTTTCTTTCTGCTCTTCGGTACGCTTTTGCATGCGGCCAACGGTGAGGTCAGTATCTTTGTACTCAAAGACGGTAAGCCTTTAAGCGATGCCAAAGTCCTTATCGACAGTAAAACCAATCTGACTACAGACGGTGACGGTTATGTTGCTACAGAACTTCCTATCGGTAAACACCAGGCAATCATCGATGTCAAAGAAAAGGGCAAAAGCATCGCTTTTGCACGCCATAACTTTGTCGTTGCCCCGGATCAAAACACCGAACTCGTCCTTACTTTGACGGAAACCGGAAAAGTAGCAAACATCGATGTCGAAGCGACCGAAGAGGCTGAAAAATATGCCGATGCCAACGGTACGGTAAATGATGCCAATGTCACAAAAGGGATCTTCAAAGGGAGTATCATCTCCAGTGAAGACAAAAAACCGCTTCAGGGTGCCCGTATCTTTGTCAAAGGGACAACTGCCCAGGCGGTAACGGATAAAAATGGTCATTTCTCATTCCCGGTCAAAGCCGGTAAAAATACCGTTTCCATCATTCATGACAAATTTGCTGCCAAGACTCTTGAAATCATCATTGCTGCAGACAAAACCGTCGAGAAGAAGATCGTCCTTGATCCTGCTGGAATGGAGCTTGAAGAGTTTGTCGTACTTAAACCGAAAGTCGAAGGAAGTGTAGCCTCCACACTTGCCGAAATCAAAAACAGCGATACCGTAGGCGATGTCCTGGGTAGCGAACAGTTTAGTAAAAGCGGTGACGCTAATGCAGCTGCCGCACTCAAACGTGTCAGCGGTATCACGATCGTCGGCGGTAAATATGTCTACGTTCGCGGTCTGGGTGACCGTTACTCGACGATCCTATTTAATGATCTTTATATCCCAAGCCCCGATCCGACCAAACGTGTCGTACCCTTGGATATCTTCCCGACATCTGTCATCAGCAGTATGAAGATCCAAAAAAGTTATTCGGCAGATCTTCCCGGAAGTTTCGGTGGTGGTGCTGTAGTCATCCGTAGTAAGGATATTCCGGATGAAGCTTTTGTAAAGGCTTCTATCTCTACAGG
>JBFEYF010000248.1:0-2813 GCA_041562295.1 Sulfurimonadaceae bacterium | reverse complement strand
CTTTAAGGCATCAAGCGCATTATTGATGATATTGATCAGTGCATGCTCAAGACGGTTTTTATACGTATGCAGCGTCATATCCTCGATATGCATCTTCAATACCACCTCATTATGATAGAGTTTCGATGACAAAAGCATCTCAAGGTCATGAAAAAGGTTTTGGGTCGAGATATCTTCGGCCTTGGCATCCGGTTTAAAAAAGTCTTTGAAGTCATCAATCGTACGTGAGAGATATTCTGTCTGGTTGATGATATCATCCAGCCGTCGTGATAAGCGTTGTGGATCGGTATCCTCATACTCCATATCGATTTGTATATTATTGACATTCATAGAGATGACATTGATCGGCTGTCTCCATTGATGTGCGATATTGGATATCATCTCCCCCATAGCGGCGAGCTTGGCCTGATGGTGAAGCATGCGCTCTTTGTCCGCATTTTTAAACTCCAGCACCTTTTTTTCTGTGACATCCTGTAGTGTCCCGTACGAAGCGATCAGCTGATCATTGCGCCGTTCATGTTTGACCATCGCTTCGACATGTTTGATCACACCCCCATCCAGATTCAGATCAAATGCCATCCCCACCGGTTCGCTCTGATTTAAAGATTTCCGGTAATGTCGTAAAACCTCTTGCCTCTCCTGCGGTGCGATGCGCTGCAGATAGTATCTGAATGACGGCTCTATACGCTTTTTATCCCATCCCAGTATCTGGTAGAGTTCATTGGACCACTCAAGGGTCCGCTTCTGATAATTATAGTCCCAATGCCCTATATGGGTAATCTTCTGTGCGTGAGAGAGTTTTTCCAGTGCCGTTACCAGCTCTTTTTTTGCTTTGGTTAACGCTGTTTTGCTCACGATCAAGACCATAACCTTTAGCGTCATAATGACTACAAAAAGCTGCAACAGGTAAAGACTCTCGTTGATATCGTCACTGATAAACGGGCCATACCCCCAAAGGGTCCCCACGCTCATAAGAGCGGTGACGATAAGGACCAGTGAATAGGAGCTTAATACCCCAAAACGGATGCCGACCCACAAAAAAGGCAGGAGTATCAGATACTCCAAAGAGATACCCCGGTTGTCCAAATAGGGGTTGGGCGCAAACAGGATCCATGACAGGGTACAAATCACTGCCAGGATGGTCAGATATTCCCGGCGGAATCTCCTGTCACGGCAGTGAAACGAATAGTTATCCCCATATAACAAAAGTGTCCCTACAAGTAAAAAACCTATCAAATCTCCGCCCATCCATCCGGGCCAGACACCCAAAGCAGCTTCGGCAGGTATCATTTCATGTACAGATAGCGCGATTACACCCAGTGTCGCTGTAATAAACGCCCCCACAACGGCGGCAGCAGTGAAGGTAATAAGTGAACGGAAATCACTCAGATAATGTCTGTCTATCTTTAAACGCGTCAGAAGCTCAAAGACGACATAAGGTCCTAAAGTGTTCCCCACTGCAATCTGCAATGCAGCCGGAACCGTTCCCAGTGTCCCATTAAGAAGAAAAGCGCCTAAAAAAATACCGACGACGGACATTCTGCCCCATATAACAAGGGCTGCCAATGCGACACCCGTGGGAGGCCAGATGACAAAGACACTCGAGGTGGGGGAGAGTGATAAGGGCCCGACCAGCTTGGCCGAACCGAAGTAAAGCAGTACAATGATAACGGTTTTAAGAAACTGTGCTGCACTGATCATACGACACCCGCTATGAGCTGCCCAAAGCTTTGAACTCTCGGATTAAAGCAAGCTGACGATGGTACATATACTCATTCAACCGCTCTTTGAACGCAGGTGACAACTCAAAAAGGAGTACCAGGTAAAACTGGTGGGTCGTCTCCTCGACACGGTAGACTTCAGCTTCGGTCGTAATGTTAAGCGGCTGTTGTCCCGTAGGCAACACCAGTGAGATCTTGACCGTCTCGCCCTCTTTCAGGCCCGCAGGCAAAGCATTCAACTGCGCCTTGATTGAACGTAACGAGATATCTACGATCAGGATATCGCCGAAAAACTTCGTGTCATGATAAAAAAGCGAGATCGTATGTTTGGGCTCAGGTTCTAATCGCAGCAGCTCTCTATCCGTGGCGGTACGCTGCATAAACTGCATCTTGCTAAAGGAGACTGTCTGCATGTCAAAGTCGACACTGTTGACCTTATGACAGACGACATCCGCAGGGAAGACTTCCGAACTGATCGTCATATGTTTGGCTATCTCGATAATCTTTAACTGTGAGAATGAGGTCTTTAAGATGACCTCCTCTTCGGTGACTTTGACCAGTACGGCACTGTGAATGATCGTCAATCCCTTGTAGAAGTTATGCAGCTTCAGCTCTGCCGCGTTATCATAGACCACTTTCATCATCTTGATGACGGCACCGTGATCCGCTTCCATCTTGTCATGGTCAGCACTCTCTTTGTCAAACAGGCTCATGAGATTGAGCTCTGTCACATCATCCAAAGAGATAATGACATGCTGATCCCTTTCAGGAATCCTGCGAAGCTTCATGATCATATGACGCGCTTCTTTCTCGGCATTGGACATCTTCACATTAAAAAGTTTACCCTCGTTTTCCAATGCCACATCGAACCACTTCTGTTCGGGTGTCGAATAGAGGAACTCTTTGTGTTCCAAAAAGAGCTGGTCGATATCCTCTTCTTTTTTATCCAGCTCTTCGATACTGTCCTTGCCAAAAAAATCAAGATAGCGCTGGTTGACCAGCTTCAGTTCGCCCTCTTTGAACATCGCCACCAGGCTGGTCTGATAATTGAAGACATCCTGAATCTGGCTCTCAAAAAGGATATGCTCCTCT
>JBFEYF010000247.1:0-2870 GCA_041562295.1 Sulfurimonadaceae bacterium | reverse complement strand
TTTTCCTGTTCGATGATCTTGGCGATAATATCGACATTGATCGGTTCTACATAGGTTCGGTCTGCAAACTCCGGATCGGTCATGATCGTTGCGGGGTTTGAGTTGATCAAGACAACACGGTAGCCAAGCTCTTTAAGCGTCTTTACCGCCTGTGTCCCTGAATAGTCAAACTCACACGCCTGCCCGATAACGATGGGGCCGGATCCGATAAGTAAAATAGTTTTTATGTCTGTGCGTTTTGGCATGTCGTACCCTATAGAAAAATTTAGATATTTTATCCAATAGGTGCTTAAAAATGCGTAAATAGGAGGGGATTTTAATGCGTTATGATCTCTATGGGTAGGAAGAAAACGCTATTTTTTATGCTTTTGTCTGGGAACTGCCTCAATCTGCTCTATCACATGGAAAAAACCGAGCTGATCGGTGTTTGCGTAGGCTTTGATCACAGCGGTCTGAAACCCTTGACGGCGTCTGAAGGAGACCACTTTTCCGACAGGAATCCCTTCATAAAAGAGGTGGTCCAGACCGGAAGTCTTGACCTCGTCGCCTATGCTGATCTTCATCCAGGTAGGGATAAACTCCACGACCATCTCATCCGCATTTTTTCCTCTTGCGATTCCAGGTGCTTTGACATCACCGACATAGACGGCATAGGAGCTTTTGGGGTCTCCGTTTAAAAGGGCCAGGGGTTTGCCCAGCTTTTCGATAACGATACCGGCACTTTTTCCTTCCCGGATCAGGCCGTACATCTTATCGGTTTTAAACGTATCAAGTTCGAGCCATACTTTGTTTCGGTCGCCGAATTTTGCATAGGAGATAGCACGCGCGAGCTGCACTTTTGTGTGCTGCATCGGCATATGGCTTCGATTCTCTTTTAAAACGGCATTGAACTCCGCCGCTATGGACTGTAAAAGGATATGATCCTTCTTATACTGCTCGTTCTCTTTGCGCAGTTTGATGATCGTCTCTTGCTGGTTTACGTGCTCATCAATTGTCTCTTCAATAGATTCAACAACACTCCAATAAGTGCTTTTAATACCATTGAGCCCCTCTAAAAAGTAGTCATGCAGAGGGTCGGTGTAACGGATCGCTCCGGCCAAAAGGGCCAAAGTGATAAAAAAGATCGTCAGATACTCTTTATTCATTCAGAATTAGTCAACCAGCTGCTGAAGTAGATCGATCTCTTCCAGTGCTCTACCCGTACCGCGTGCAACAGCCAGAAGCGGCTCATCAGCAACGAATACAGGAATTTTCACGATGTCAGAGATGTAACGGTCAAGTTTACGGATCAGTGCACCACCACCCGTAAGGATAATACCGTTTTGTACGATATCCCCTGCAAGATCCGGCGGCATCAATTCAAGTACGTCACGTACCGCTTCAACGATCTCACGCAGAGGCTCTTTCATCGCCTCACGGATATCTTCGCTTGTCATGTCGATAGAAGAAAGAAGCCCCTCTACCTGGTCACGACCGTTAACGATCATGCTAAGCTTCTCATCAAGAGGGATCGCCGTACCGATATTGATCTTGATCTCTTCGGCAATTCTCTCACCGATAAGAAGGTTGTATTTCTTTTTAACATAATCGACAATCGCCTGGTCGATCTTATCACCGGCAACACGGATCGATTTAGAGATAACCAGACCACCCAAAGAGGTAACACCGATCTCCGTCGTACCGCCACCGATATCAACAACGAAGTTACCCTGAGGCTCACGGATATCAAGACCCGCACCGATCGCAGCAGCCATAGGCTCTTCGATCAGGAATACTTCACGGGCACCCGCAGACATCGCAGACTCACGTACCGCTTTACGCTCAACCTGAGTCAGGCCGTACGGTACACAGATAATAATACGCGGAGAGATCAAGGTTCTACGTCCGTGCGCTTTTTCGATAAAGCGGCGGATCATCTTCTCTGTCATATCAAAGTCTGCGATAACCCCGTCACGCATCGGACGGATAGCCTGAATGTTCCCCGGAGTCTTACCGACCATCTCTTTAGCTTCGATACCTACGGCAAGAATCGTCTGCTCTCCGTAACGTTCAGTCTTTACCGCTACTACTGAAGGCTCATTGATGATAATCCCTCTACCTTTAGCCAATACCAGTGTATTGGCAGTTCCTAAGTCGATTGCTAAATCATTTGAAAATAGACCGATCAGTTTATTGTATATCATGTACTCTGTTCCTATGCGCTTTTTTTGTTTTTACTGTTTTTCTTGATGTAAACAGGTTTTGTTCCAGTCTCAACAACCTCTTTGGTGATAACGACATCATACCCTGCATATTCGGGAAGAACATACATGATATCTATCATCAACTCCTCTAAGATCGAGCGAAGCCCCCTGGCCCCGGTCTTGCGTGCGATGGCTTTAGCCGCGATCGCTTTGAGAGCATCTTCTTCAAACGAGAGGTTGACTTCATCGATGGCAAAAAGTTTTTTATACTGTTTAACCAACGAGTTTTTCGGTTCGGTAAGTATACGTACCATATCATCCACACTGATCTCATTGAGTGACGCAAGAATCGGCAGACGTCCGATAAGTTCCGGAATCAGACCATATTTTACCAAATCATCCGGTTCTACCATCTCCAAAGTCGCTTCTCTCTCTTTGGCACTCTTTTTCTCCTGGGTAAACCCTAGAGCATTGCTTCCCATACGTTTTTGGATGATGTCGGTCATACCGTCAAACGCACCGCCGCAGATAAAGAGGATATTGGACGTATCGATCTGGATAAAGTCCTGGTTCGGATGCTTGCGTCCCCCTTTAGGCGGGATATTGACCTGGCTTCCTTCGATGATCTTAAGCAGTGCCTGCTGAACGCCCTCGCCCGAAACGTCGCGTGTGATCGAACGGTTTTCA
>JBFEYF010000246.1:0-2879 GCA_041562295.1 Sulfurimonadaceae bacterium | reverse complement strand
TGCTCTTCGATGAAGCATTCTCGATCGAAGCCGCCTATACGATAATGGGGGATTTTCACCATAAAACCGGTATCGGTCCGCTACCTTATTATGTAGCGGCTGACAGTTATGAAATAGCGGCTGTGGCAAAGTTTGAACTTTTTGATGATATCAATTTTTTAGTTTTGGCGGGAGTGTATGATTGGACGGATGAATATTTTTTAGATGAGGCATCTGTACAAACTGATAGCGGCACGGATGTGACTTACGGTGCCGGTATAGAGTATCTTGCAGGTGATCGATGGTCCTTGGGGCTTAAGGCACAGATTTATCAACGTGACGGCGGTGAACTGGATCTTTATTCGTTAAGATACAGCTACTATTTTGAGTAATGGTTACTCAGGGCGGTAGACCTTCACGTTGTCGCATTTGAGTTCATCCCTGAGATACTGGGCATGCAGCTGGCTCATGATTCCCTTTTCGCAGTAAAGCAGGTATTTTCTCTCCTGGGAGAGCTTTTTAAACTCCGTTTTGAGCTTGTTAAAGGGGATCTTGATCGTCTCGCAGGGGGTATCGATACACTCCTCTTCGGCCCGGATATCGATGACCACATAATCATCTTTACTTAGGTCTCTGACGATCTCCACGGCTTCCTGCGCATTGATATCCTCGACGATCTCATCCACATAGATCGTCTGTGCATCCTCTACGGCTTTGTCCAGTACCGTATAGTCAAACTTCTTCGCCTCTTTTTCCATCCGTTTAAAGGAGCCGTGGGTGATCGGGTTTTGGGAGATGACCCCGCAATACTCGGGCATGCTTTCGGCAAAGTGGCGGGTCCCGATCTCATCGGCGATCGCCATGATATCCGGCTTGTTCATCGTGGCAAGCGGTCGCAGCACCAGTTTGTCGGTCACCTGGTCGATCAGGGCGAGGTTTCGCAGGGTCTGACTGGAGACCTGCGCGACACTTTCACCGGTTAAAAGGGCATCGATCTCCATAGAGTCGGCGACCTTCTGTGCAGCTATTAGCATCAGCCGCTTAAGCGTCACACCCATATAGGTAGGGGGTGTGGAGCGGAAGATCTCATCCACGACCGTATCAAAGGGTACGGAGACAAACTTGACACGGTGGGATGATCCGAACTTGTTCCAAAGATAGAGTGCCACCTGTTTGACCCCGATCTCATGGGCCATGCCGCCCAGGTTGAAGAAGATAAAGTGGGTCTTGATCCCGCGCTTCATCGTCAGGTAGGAGGCTACGGTCGAGTCAAACCCGCCCGACATCAGTGAGAGGATATCCCCCTGGGTTCCGATAGGAAAACCGCTCAATCCTTTATAGCGTGTTGTGATGACATTGAGCTGATGGTGTACCAGCTCCAAGCGGATCGTCACGTCGGCATGTTTCAGGCTCACCTTGACCGCCTCGGAGTGGGCTAAAAGATAGCCGCCTACCGTACGTTCGATCTCGTTGGAATTAAAGGGCTGCTGTCCCGTGCGCTTGACCCTGACGACAAAGGTCTTATCCTTGAGCGAGTCGGCTACCAGCTCACCCACCTTGACTTTGATCTTATCTAGGGTATCCATATCATCAAACTGCAGTACTTCCAGCACCTGTTCGATCCCTGAGGTATCCAGCAGCAGCTGCCGTACACGATCCACGGCTGAAACCGGGGTGAAGACTTCGATCTTGTCGGAAAACTTTTTGACCTCGATAGCCGGATCAAGACGTCTAAACATCGTCAGTAGGTTGGTATAAAGCTGTCCGACCATCTGGCGCTTGGCGGAAGAGCCTTTGACCATGATCTCGGGAAAAAGTTTGAGGATGAATTTTTGTCTGTCACTGGATGGGTGTTCCACTGGGTTTGCCTTCGTAAATTGATACGCCATTATAGTATATAGGTGTTTAAACTAGGATAGAAGCGGTTATTGTTGTATGATAAAAAAACAAAATCAAAAAAGTGAGCAACGTGATGAGAAAGTTTTGGTCATTGGGAATCGTACTACTCTTTTCAGGAGTGACACTGTCGGCAGACGCCTTTGTCTGGAAAGCCCAAAAGGAGGGCTCTGTGATCTATCTGGGCGGTACGGTCCATCTGCTGCGCCAGTCAGACTTTCCGCTGCCTGCAGAGTTTGACACGGCCTACCGTAAGGCCCAGATAGTGGTTTTTGAAACCGATATGGGGCAGATGAAAGATCCCGCTGTTCAGCAAAAGATCCTGCTAAAATCGATGTATCAAGACGGTACGACCGTGGATCAGCACCTTTCACCCAAAGCCTACGGCTTGCTGCGTGATTATTGCCAAAGCCAGGGAATAGCCGTGGAGTCGCTCAGACATCTTAAACCATCGATCATCATGGTGACACTGATGACGATGGAGTTGATGAAGATGGGGATCGACCAAAGCGGGGTAGATGACCATTTCTATCTCAAGGCACAGCATGATAAAAAAAAGGTCCAGTGGTTTGAGACGATTGATCAGCAGATCGATTTTGTCGTCGGCATGGGACAGGGTAATGAAGATGCACTGGTCAGCTATTTCCTGACAGAGATGAGAAACCTCAATGAGAGTTTCAGCTCTTTGGTTGATGCCTGGAAAAGAGGGGATGCCAAAACAGTGCATACCTATATGATCGATGATGTCAAGAAAAAGACGCCTCAGATCTACCGGGAGCTATTAGTTGAGCGTAACCGAAACTGGATGCCTCTGATCGAGACGTTTGCCCGGACTCCCCAAATAGAGTTTATTTTGGTCGGTGCGGCTCACCTGGTCGGAGAAGAGGGGATCTTAAATGCTTTGAAGAAAAAGGGTTTTACCGTAACGAAGCTTTAGCGTGACAGGCTGGCCTGTCACACCGGTTATTTGGTAAAGATATCGGCGTAGTCGGGGTTTTTATTTT
>JBFEYF010000245.1:0-2879 GCA_041562295.1 Sulfurimonadaceae bacterium | reverse complement strand
GTTCCGGCGACAATCGTCGATGTGATCCCGTTGAGAGAGTAGGAGTAGGTTACAGGAATCGGTGACGACCCTGCTGCTGCGGATATAAGCGGTTCCGTATTTGCAAAAGTGATCTGTATATCCGTATCCAAATTGGTGTGTATAAAGAGATCTTTGGTAATAGGTGTCACCGGCACCCCCGGGATCAGTGTTCCAAAATCTATCGTCTCGCCGATAAACTTGGTACCGACCGTTTCCAGGCTTGTATCAGAAAATCCGACGATGATAAACTCGGCTACGGTGGCATTTAAGGTCAAATAGCCGATCGCCGTCGAAGGCAGAGAGTCAATGGCCACATCAACCGCAATAGGCCCTGTAGTGTAGCTTCCCGCTGCCTGGTTTGTCGAAAGAACAGCCGAAGAGATTGTAATAAATCCCGGGCTGCTGACCCCGTCGCGATAGGATGGATTCCCGTTGGGTATCACCTCTACCCAGCTGTTATCCAGTAACGATACCGTCATTCCGCTTGCCAGTGATGTGAATGAATAGGTCAGCGGAATCGTGTGGCCAAGGCCGTCCGTAAGATCGGGGGTCGTCTGCAGCTTCAGCTCAAGCTTTGCATTGTTTCCCACCTTGCTGTAAAGATCGATAGTGAAGTCTGCCGGTAAAACGCCTGCCTGCATCTGCGGCATGGTCAGTGTCGCGCTTTCAAAGTAGATGCCGGTGCTGGCCGAAATGGGAGCCGTTCCGATGATGGCAAGATCCGTAGGCTTGGCAGCCCAAAGTAGTGAAAATCCCGACAGCAAAGCTGTCAAAACAGAGAGGACTTTCATCATTTTGCCCTCTACTTCTCTCTTTTTTGAACAGTGATGGAACGAACTACACGGTCCTTAAGTGCAAATCTTTTATCAACAGTAAAGGTAAAACTCTCATCCGGCAGCAGTCTTACACCCGAAAACTTGGCAAGCGCCTCCTTCGATAGATGTACCGGTCCCTTATCCGTTACGGCAGTAAAGATATAGTGCTCAGGGTGAACAAACGAGCTTTTGCCGCCGCTATTATGAATCGTAACCATCAGTCTATCCTTCTGGTCACCTGCTATGTTGGCATGAACCTGAGGCTCACCTTCTCCGCCGACAAAAAGCAGCCCCTCATAACTGAATATGAACTTCATACCCGCCTTGACTTTCGTTCCTTTGGGTTTTTCTTTAAGATTGAGAGCAAGCTGATTGGCCAGAACTCTGTAGACCTGCTCTTTCTTGGGAAGCACACTCTTCGTATAATTGACGCGTATACCTTTGGCTTCTTTAGGCTGAAGCACGAACTGGGTTGGATAGAGGACCACTTCATCGGTCTCTTCTCTTATCTCCTTGCCACTTTTTTCATGGCCGACAACCTTGAGGATTTTACACTCTGCTGCTGCCATATCGGCGTCACTGTTTTTGACGATATAGGTGACATTTCTTTTCTTGATGGTGTTGATCTCGTTAGTCATCGGAGAGAGCTGCACAGCTAACAGCGACTGAATAAGGAAAAGCCCTGTAATAAGATACTTCATTACATACCCTTTTGGATAGATTTTAATGGTATAAAATCGGCAAATAGGGCTTTTAATCAAGCTCTGAAGGGGCTAAAACTGGGCTTTAAAGCTATTTAAATCACATTTTTGGAAAGAAGTGTTGCTGAAGTCAGAAGAAGATACAAAGGCTTGAAAGCCTTTGTAAGGTTAAAGTGCCGTTACGGCAACATTTAGGGTAACCGTATAGGTTCCCGGTGTCTGGTCGGCCGCCGCCGGGTCAGGATTGGCTACAAAGGTACCTACAGTAGTCGTACCGTCTTTGGGCGTTGTAGTCAATGTCTTTTGAACACCCAGCGTATACGCTGCTCCCATAAGGGAGTAAACGACAGGGATATTAGCACCCGGACCTTGCAAGTCACCGTTTGATGCCGCTGCATCAGTCAGTGTTATCGCAACACCCGCTGAGTTGTTTGTCAAAACATAAATGTCTTTGGTCAGCGTCGTAAAATCGGCTCCCGGTGCAGCTGTACCAAGATCCAACGTCGCACCGACAAAGAGTCCGTCCGTGGTTTCGGCGCTGACATCCTGAAAACCTACGACACTGACGGTACCCACTGTTCCGTTGATAATGATCTGATTATCAGCTGCCGAAACAGGCATAAGACCCAGTGCTGCGACTACAGCAACAGCTGCAGTACGTCTAAATAAAGTTTTCATATAACCCTCCTTGATATGAAATCCCTATGAAATATCATCATATTTATAAACTTAAAGTTTTGTTTATTTTTACGTATAATAAAAAACTATAACATAAAATTTAACATTATGCAAATGTATGCCTTCCATAGGGATTTCATATATCGATTTTGAACCAAGATTCCGGTAGCATCTCGGTAAAGAGGACAAAGTTTACCAAAGTATGTGCGATGATAAGCGGCCATATAGATCCGACCCTGATAAAGACTTTCATTGCCACAACGCCCCAGATAAAGACGCCAAGGATATTGGTCAGGTTGTTGGACCAGTGTATCGCAGCAAAGATCAGCGCAGAGTAAAATATCAGTCCGTTGCTAGATATACGATCTTTAAAAAGGGCATAAAAATAGGAGTGGAAGAGAAGCTCTTCGCTGACAGAAACCAAAACCAGGCCAAAACTCATATCAAACCAAAAAAGAAGCCGGTTTGTGATCTCGGGGAATACCGTCCCTTCGTAGATATTGATCGAGGCGAGGTTGTTATCGATGAGCTCAAACGTCACGATACCGAAAAGGGCCAGCGGCAAGGCGATATAAAGGACCCTCTTATAACTGACCGGGTCAAGATAAAGCATATTACGGGTGAGAATATACTCTTTATAGAGTATAAAAAAGGCGATAAGGGT
>JBFEYF010000244.1:0-2887 GCA_041562295.1 Sulfurimonadaceae bacterium | reverse complement strand
GCCATATGCCCCAGTATCGACTCGATCCCCTCGAATTTGCCCACAGAGATACCGAACTGTTCGCGCACCATCGCGTAGGCACCCGATACCCGGGCACTCAGTTTCACCCCTCCGGTACAGGTCGAAGGCAGCGAGATCCCCCGCCCTACGGCCAAAGACTCCATCAGCATGCCCCACCCCTTTCCGATACCATCCCGGGCACCGATGACATCATCGACACTGATGACCACATCCTTGCCCCAAAGCGGTGAGTTGATAAAGGGGACTCCCAGGGGGTTGTGGCGTTCGCCCTGTCGTACCCCTTCCAGGTCAGATCTCACCAGCGCACAGGTGATCCCCAGATCCTCGCCCTGGCCCAGAAGGTTCTCGGGGTCTTTGAGCTTAAAGGCCAGCCCGATCAGTGTCGCGACACTCCCCAGGGTGATGTAACGCTTTTCGAAATCAAGCCGTATCTTTAACTGGTCCATCTCTTTAAAAAGCACCCCCACCGAACGTATCGAGGTCGCATCGGAACCGGCCAGGGGCTCAGTCAGTGCGAAACAGGGGATATCCCGGCCGTCCGCCAGCCTGGGCAGGTAATAATCCCTTTGATGATCGGTACCGTAATGCAAAATCAGCTCCGCAGGCCCCAAAGAGTTGGGTACCATCGTCGTAATGGCCAGAGGCTGTGAAAAGGATGCGAGCTTTTGTATCACGGCAGAGTGTCCCAGTGCCGAAAAGCCAAGACCCCCATATTTTTTGGGGATGATCATGCCGAAAAAGCGCTTCTGCTTGAGGTACTCCCACACTTCGTCCGGAAGATCGCGCTTTTCAAAGACCTCGTAATCGTTGGTCATATCGCAGACTCTTTGCGCCTCATTATCCAAAAAGGAGCGCTCCTCCGGAGTCAGTGAGGGGTAGCTCTCTTTGAGAATCTTCGAAAAATTCGGCTTGCCCGAAAAGATCTCTCCGTCAATCCAGACCGTACCGGCCCGTAAAGCCGTCTTTTCGGTATCGGAGATCTTGGGCATCAGATGCATGCGGTTGATGAGTGAGACCAGGGGCCTGGAGAGGATCTGGCTTCGCAGTGCCGGGATCAACAGCAGCGCATTAAGCGCCAGGTAGAGTGTCATAAAAAGCGGCTCCGGATAGATCATATAAACGATTACCGCCAAAACCGCCGCCCAGACGGCAAAAGCCGCCCCCCGGTACCATAGAACCAATAACAGTGCCACTAAAGGCCATACAAGATAACTGCTCATCATTTCCCCTTATAAAACATGCCGTTGCTTTCGGCCAATTTGACGATCAACGGTGCCGGTTTAAACCGCATTCCGTACTTCTGTTCCATGCGTTCGAGTGCCAAAAGGATATTGTGCAGCCCGCAATCATCGGCATACTTTAACAGACCTCCCCGAAACGGCGGAAAGCCCGTGCCCATGATCATCGCGATATCCAGATGCTGGGCATCTTTGACGATCCCCTCCTCCAGACAGAGTGCCGCCTCGTTGACCATGATCAGGATACAGCGGTCGATGATCTCCTGGGCATCAAAACGGGTACGGCTGCTTTGCAGCGTTTCGATCTGGGGATTGGCCTCTTTGGTCGTACCCTCATGGATATAAAAGCCTTTGCCCCCTTTTTTACCCAGCAGGTGCAGTTCGTTATAGACTCTCTCCAGAAGCTGGGAGACCAGCATACGCTCGCCGTAGGCCTCTTCAAGGATCTTGGCCACTTTGAACCCGACATCCAGCCCCACTTCATCCCCCAGGGTAAAGGGTCCCATCGGCATACCGAAGTTGGCGATCACCTTATCGATATATTTGATATCGCCGCCCTCTTCGAGTATCTTTGCCGACTCGTTGATATAGGGAAGCAGTATCCGGTTCACTAAAAAACCTGCACAATCTTTGACAACCACCGGCACTTTACCCGCTTTTTTGGCCAGGGCGACCGTGGTGGCCACCACTTCGGGTTTAGTCTTCTCTCCCGGGATCACCTCGACCAGAGGCATCAGCGGTACCGGGTTGAAAAAGTGCATCCCGATAAAGCGTTCGGGGTGTTTCATCTTCTGGCTCAGCATCGAGATCGAAAGCGAGGAGGTGTTGGAAGCGATAATAGCATCACTGCGCATCGCGGCTTCCAGCTCATCATAGACCCCCTGCTTCGCCTCCACATTCTCGACAACGGCTTCCAGGGCGAAATCGGTATGGCGCAGCGAGGTATAATCGATACCGTAGGAGATATGGTTCATCTTCAGATCGATCTCGCGGTCGGTCAGACGCCGCCGTTTTTTCAGGGCATTAAAGGAGTGCATCACCGCCTGCATTGTCTTGGCGGCCTGTTCAAAACCCCGCACTTTCAGACGTACCAGGGCATCCATCTTGGCAAAAAGCCATACGATCCCGCCGCCCATCGTACCGCCGCCGATGACTGAGGTAAAACGTGTCGGCAAGAGAGCATCGCTTGAGCCCAAAGGCTTATCATGCTTGACCGCTTCGGATGCATAATAGACCGATATAAGGTTCTTGCTCTCAGGGGTGACACAAAGCTGGGAAAAAGCGCGTGCCTCTTTGTCCAACGCCTCGTGCGTCGACATATGGTGGGTCACCTCAAAAAGCTCAATCACACTCAACGGGGCGGGATATTTGCCTTTGCTCTTGGCCATAACCGTTTTTTTGGCACTTTTCCAGATCAAAAAATGTACGAAGCGTTCGATCATGTTCAGCGAATGACGCCGTGACAGGATCTTCTGCTCCCCCTTGGCACCCAGTACCTCGGCCAGGAAACTCTCCTTTTTGAACTCAAGGTATCCCCGGGGGACACAGGCATCGACCATACCGAGTTTGAGCGCCTTGTTCCCGTTGATCATCTTGGCGCCCAGGATCAGCTCGATCGCTTTGGCGGG
>JBFEYF010000243.1:0-2897 GCA_041562295.1 Sulfurimonadaceae bacterium | reverse complement strand
TTGTAATCGACTTTCGCCGTTCCCCCCTTGGTAAGCGCTCCAAAGAGGATCTCATCCGCCAACGGATCTTTGATATGTTCCTGGATCACACGGCCTAAAGGACGGGCACCCATAGCAGGCTCATACCCCAGAATGGCGAGCTGGGCACGCGCTTTTTTCGTCAAGGTGACGGTGATCTTTTTCTTTTTCATATCGGCATTGAACTCTGCGATGAACTTATCGACGATCTCTTCGACCATCTCCTGTGACAACGGTGCGAAGTTGACGATGGCATCCAGACGGTTTCTAAACTCCGGTGTAAAGAACTGCTTTAAAGCTTCATCTTTATGCAGCTTGTTCGCTGTCGTAAAGCCCATCACCGGGGCTTCCTGAGCCCCGATATTGGATGTCATGATCAGGATGACGTTTTGGAAATCCGCTTTGTAGCCGTTATTATCCGTCAACGATGCCGCATCCATCACCTGCAGCAGGATGTTGACGATATCGGGATGTGCCTTTTCGATCTCATCCAGTAAAAGAACCATATAGGGGTGTTTACGTGCCGCTTCGACCAGCAGTCCCCCTTGTTCGAATCCGACATATCCCGGAGGTGCTCCTACCAGTCTGGAGACGGCATGCTTCTCCATATACTCACTCATATCCAGACGTTCGAAATGAACACCCAGAAGATCTGCCAACGTCTTGGCAAGCTCTGTTTTACCCACACCCGTAGGTCCTGAGAAGAGAAAGCTTGCCACCGGTTTGGTCTGGCTTGTCAACCCGGCACGGCCACGCTTTACGGCCTGGGCGACCTTGGTTACCGCGTCATCCTGACCGATAATGCGTTCATGCATCTTCGTTTCCAGGTCTTTAAGCAGTTTAAGATCATCCTGTGTCACCTGTGAGGGCGGGATCTGCACGATTCTGGCAATCGTTGCCTCGATATCCGAAACCGTCACCTGACTCTTTTTCTTCTTCAGAAGGTGAAACGAAGCCCCCGTTTCATCGATCAGGTCAATCGCCACATCGGGTAAAAAACGGTCCGTGATAAAGCGCTTGGAGAGTTCTACAGCAGACTTAAGCGCATTGTCCGAATAGGTCACCTTGTGGTGCGCCTCATATTTGGGACGAAGCCCTTTTAAAATCTTGATACTGTCTTCGATCGAAGGCTCTTTGACATCGATCTTGGCAAAACGGCGGCTTAGTGCCTTATCTTTATCCAGGGCATTTCTAAACTCACTGTAGGTCGTCGCCCCGATGACAGTCAGTGCACCCGAAGCGAGTGCGGGTTTAAGCTGATTGGAAGCATCCATACTCCCGCCGCTTACGGATCCAGCTCCGACAATCGTGTGGATCTCATCGATAAAAAGTATCGCATGCGGAAGATCGGCAAGCTCTTTCATCACCGCTTTGAGACGCTTTTCAAAATCCCCGCGGTATTTGGTCCCGGCTAAGAGTGTTCCCAGATCCAAGGCGAAGATAGAGGCATCTTCTAAGATCTCAGGTACCTCTTTGGCAGCAACTTTAAGTGCCAAGCCTTCGGCAATGGCGGTCTTACCCACCCCCGGTTCACCTAAAAGCAGCGGATTGTTTTTCTTTCTGCGGCACAATACCTGAATTGTGCGCTCAATCTCTGTCTCGCGTCCGACAATCGGATCGATCTCGTCGTTTTTAGCTTTTGCCAAGAGATCGATACAGTAGGTTTCCAAAGCACCCTCTTCACTGCCGTTGGCACCCGAAGTCGCACGCTTATGCGTTGTCTGATGGGAAATAGCTTCCAGTACATCAACCCGCTCGATCGCCTGATCGGTTAACAGTGCATAGGAGAAGGAGTGTTCCTCTTCAAAAACCGCGGCCAGAAGATCACCGATATTGGCCTCTTTTTTCTGTGCGCTTTGGACATGGCGCATCATACGGTCGATCAGTCTGGAGAGTGCAACGGTCTCAAACGGGTCCTGATCCAGGTCATCCGGAAGCGGCTGCATCGTCTGCATAATATACTCGCCCACTTTTTCACGCATAAAGGAGACATCCCCCTGGCAAGCCGTCAGGATAGCGACCCCTTCATTACTGGTCAAAAGTGCTAAAAAAACATGTTCGATCGTCAAATATTCATGACGCTGATCCTTGGCAAAGGTCAACGCTTTTTGAAACAGTGCATTCAGTTCAGAACTAATCATCTATACCTCCTCCATGGTAGCTTTAAGAGGATGCCCATGTTCCTTGGCCAGCTGCGAGACCTGCATAATCTTTGTCTCGGCGATCTCATAGGAGTAGGTACCGCACAGGCCTTTACCCTGTTCATGTACCATCAATGTGATCGCTTCGGCTTCCTGATAATTTTTATGAAAAACATTGATCAGGATATCGACAACGAAGTCCATCGGCGTATAGTCATCATTGAGCAGGTAGACGTTATACTCTCTGGGCGTCAGAAGGTCAAACTCAAGTTCGTTTTCAAGATCTTTTTTTGTTGCCATTAGTGTGCCGCCTTTATAAAGTCATCGATGATATCCTGCGGGTTTTCCTGCCCTATCGATATACGCACCAGTCCCGGTGTGATACCAAGGAACTTCTGTTCATCCTCGCTAAAATCACTGTAGATCGTTGAAGCCATATGAAGCCCCAATGTCCTGCTGTCAGCGATATTCGCAGTTATAGTTATAAGCTTTGATGCATTTAAAAAGGCAAAAGCTTTTTCCTTAGTTCCGAAATCTAAGGTTAACAGGGTCCCGGTCGACCCTTTATAGATCGTCTCGAAACGATCATGATGCGGATGTTTGGCCAGTGACGGATGGTTAACATTCAACCCGGCCTTATCCAAAGCCGCGGCAACGGTTTTGACATTTTCAATGGAGCGCGGCATGCGGATCGGCAGCGTCTCAAGCCCCAGCATCGTCAAATAGGATGAAAAAGCC
>JBFEYF010000242.1:0-2914 GCA_041562295.1 Sulfurimonadaceae bacterium | reverse complement strand
TCTTCATGCGGCTCAAAGCGCCCGAATCCCGCGGCGTTGACCAGGATCGATACCGGGTACTTCCTGGCCAAAGGCTCGATCACGGTTTGGATCATCTGCGGGTCTGCCAGGTCACACACAACCGGGATAAACTGCTCCGACGGGGGATGGTCGAAACTGCGTGCGATACCGATGACACTGAAACCTCTACTCATCAGATACTCAGCGATCGCTTTTCCAATTCCCGAACTGGCGCCGGTGACGACTACGTACTCCATAAGCGGATCCTCTCTTTATCTACATATTGTAACAGTTTTTGCTCCATTGTCTCTAAAATCAGTTTTTCTGTGCTTTCACTGTAAGTCGCCATCTGATCTTTGACCTCGTAGGGGTAGAAGGCAAGATCGGTGTGGCCCATCTTTTTGATCGTCTTCAGGTGGGGGCTTGACATGCGAAAACTTCCCGTCGTCACTTCAAAAACTTTGCCGGCATCGACAGCGGAGAAGATCTCATCGATAAAGGCGGGGTAGAGTGTTTTGAAATCGGGGGTGTAGATGACGGGATCGAGACATAGGCGTACCTGCCACCCTTTGTCGATAGCCTGCTTGACGGACTCCAGCCGTTTTTTTAGCGGGGGCGTCTTGGCTTCGTAAAGGTCGATGATCTTCTGGGGTGAGAGGGTCCAGGCCATGACGATCTGCTTGGAGGGTTTCAGATCGGAAATGGCGTCGAAGTTGGCCGACTTGGTACGAAGCTCCAGGTGCAGGTTTGGATGATCTTTGGCGAACCCGATCCAGTCGCGGTTTTCTCCGATCAGCTTCTCCACGGCCAAAAGATCGGTGTCGTAGGAGGTGCAGACCAGCATCGGTCTCTTCAGATAGGGCAGGGTCGCTTGCATAAAATCTTCGCGGTTGACATAGACCACCATGTTAGCACTTTGGTACATCCCCTGCAGGTAGCAGTAGTCGCAGTCGTAAAGGCAGTTGAGCATCGTAGGGGTGTAGTAAAACTGTTCGAACCCGAAACCGTCGGCGTATTGGCTTCCCTCATATAAAAAGGGTTCCTCTTTGACTGCCAGGATCAGCTTGGGGGTCTGTTTCTGGGCCCTGAAGTCCTGCCCTCTTTGGTTGAATAGATCCTTGTAGTGTTCAATCTCGACGACGGTCGCTTTGGAAAACTTTTGTAAAATCTGCGCGGTTTTGGGATGTGCCAAAGCGCGGCTCTCGACATAGATATGGGAGAAGCTAGGAAGCAAGGAGTGTGATGATCTTGGCGAAGGCATCTTTTTGCTCCTTTTTGTGTTGTATGGGCAGATATTTGGGAAGCAGAGGCTCTTTTTTATGACGCAGGATATACCCTTTGAGCGCATCATTGAGCCGGTCGCTTTGGGCTTTGGTAAGCTGCAGCGCCTCGATCAGTTTCAAAGCCTCCTTTTGCAAAAGCCCGGAGAAGGCTACTTTGTGCGGAAATTTCTCTTCCAAGTTCTCAAGCTGTACAAAAAGTTCTTCAAGGTGGGCTTCTATCCATCCAAAAACAGCCTCTTTGGAGGGGATGGCACTGCTGAAGTGGTCGGATATGACTTTGAAGATGATGATCTGGGCACTGCTGAGATAATTGAGTGCCGCCTTGTAGATAAAAAAAGATTCCATATCCGCGCTTTCATAAGGGCTCTTTGCATCCAGCGGGGCATCGACGGTAGAGAGTGCCAGCTCTTTAAAGGGGTGGTCCATGCGCATATCGGGATAGAAGTGTTTCCCGGACAGGGTATCGGTCAGAGTGTGCGCGATAAAAGCGTCGCCGATGAGATGTGTCGGTTGGGCCGCTGCGATACCGATATTAACCAGGATGTCGTTTGGGGAAGGGGAAAAGGTGCTTAGAAGGTGGGTCGTGGCCATCAGTGCCTGGTCTCTTCCCATACCGCTTATGATAAGACGGTACTTTTCTGCGGCATAGATCTCATACGGTTTTTGGGCTATGAGTTTGAGTTTTAAGTGTTTGACAACCGGTTTGGCTTCTGCGGCAAGGGCTGTGACGATATAGATCACTTCGGGCTCTTTTTTTTGCTAAGTATAACAAAAAGCGCAAGGCTTGAGGCTTCTTATGCCTTTTTTAATCTTAAAATGATAAACTCACTTTATAAAGGTTATAAGGGATTAGTATGAATGTTGTTGTACTGGGCGGTGGCATCGGCGGTTTGGAGTCAGCCATCTATTTGCGAAAATTCGGTTTTGACGTGACACTGGTTTCGGAACGTGATTATCTTTATCTCTATCCGACATCGATCTGGATTCCTACAGGTGAACGCAGTTTTGAGGATGTCTGTTTTCCGTTGGAAACATTTGCCAAGGTTCACGGCTTTGAGCTGCTTATCGACAGCGTCGAAAAGATCATACCCGATGCCAAGGAGGTCAAACTCAAGCAAAGCAAGATCGCTTATGATGCGCTGGTTATTGCCATAGGTGCAGGTAAGATGCCGGTAGAGGGAGTCGATCATGCCCCTTCTATCTGCGGAAAGCCGGGTGAGTCGATGGTGCTTCAAAGCCAGTTGGAAAAACTGGTCGCCAAAGGAAGCGGAAAGATCGCTATGGGATTTGGCGGCAATCCTAAAGACCCTTCGGCAGTTCGCGGCGGACCGGCGTTTGAGGTGATTTTTAATGTCCATAACTATCTCAAACGTAAAAAGCTGCGTGAGAAGTTTGAGCTGAGCTTTTTTGCTCCGATGGAACGCCCGGGCCAGAAGATGGGTGACAAAGCGGTCGAGATGATGTTTAAGATCTTTAAAAAAGAGAAGATAAACATGCATTTTGGCAAGAAGATCACGAAGTTCAGCTCCGAAGGGGTCCATTTTGAGGATGAGACGCTTTTGGAAAGCGACTACACGATGTTTATCGCGGGAGGAGCGGGACATCCTGTGATCAAACAAAGCGGTCTGCCG
>JBFEYF010000241.1:0-2917 GCA_041562295.1 Sulfurimonadaceae bacterium | reverse complement strand
ATCGACGCCATCGAGGCGATGCCGCAGCAGGCGGGCAAAGGGGTCAGTATGAAGATGCTGCTCTCCCCCGAAGAGTCCCCCAACTTCGCAATGCGTAACTTCACTATCGCACCGGGCGGCCATATGCCGCTGCATACCAACACGGTCGAACATGAGCAGTATGTGATCAGCGGCAAAGCTTTGGTCACCGTGGGAGAAAAGCAGTTTGAAGCCCAGGCAGGCGATATTTTGATGATCCCCGCAGGCGTAGCGCACAGCTATGAGACGATCGGGGATGAAACCTACAGTTTTCTCTGTCTGGTTCCCAAGGCCCAGGACACCATCGAGCTGGTCTGCTGCTAGGCAGACCCTCCCCTGGCTATTTGTTTTTTATCCCCAAAGAGAGTACAATAATCTGACACGCCGGTATAAAGGTCTTTAGGATGCGACAGCTGCAACGCCATCACCGGCCTGCCCGTTACACGCTTTTGCGGTATCTGCTTTGGATCACCGTGACAGCTTCGGGCTGGCTACACGCGGAGGTACCCATGTCACTTACACTTACGTCACAAGCATTCAGTCACAACCGTTCCATCCCCTCAAACTACACCTGTCAGGGCAGAGACACCTCTCCGCCGCTGCGCTGGGAAGGGGTCCCCGCCAACGCCCAAAGCCTGGTACTCATCGTAGAGGACCCCGACGCACCCGATCCCCGGGCACCGAAGATGACCTGGATACACTGGGTGCTTTACAACCTTCCCGCCGATACTACGGGTCTGCATGAAGATATGAGCCACAGCGACCTGCCCGAGGGGGCCAAAGAGGGGCTTAACAGCTGGCACCACGCCTCCTACGGCGGCCCCTGCCCTCCGATCGGGGAGCACCGCTACTTTTTCAGGCTCTATGCTCTGGACAGGATGCTTGACCTTTCGGGCACACCGACCAAGGCAGAGCTTCTCTTGGCGATGAAAGGGCATGTCATCGAGAGTGCGGAGCTGATCGGGCTCTATCATAAATGATAACCGACTGGGAAAAGGCCGAAGAGACACAACGGGTCTGCTACTGTATCGGGGTCGATAAAAAGCGTATCGTCGAGGCGATCCAAGCGGGCAGCGATACCCTGGCCAAGATCAAAAGTACTACCGATGCATGTACGGGAGATCGCTGCAAGGAGCTGAACCCTTCGGGCCAGTGCTGTTTTAAAGATATCAAAAAGCTGATCGCGCTCTACGCAAAGCGTGAAGATACGGGCTCCTGCTCCTGCTGCAGCCATTGATCTTTTCATCGCCCCAACGGTAAGATCTCAAACTCCTGCAGCAGTTTGGACAAATCTATGGTATACTGTCACATCTTCAGCGCACTTCGGTCTGCGACTGACTTCGTTTCTGTCTTCTATCTGATTACCTAAACTATATTACAACTATTACTTCAGCCTAGATCGGCCTTAGTGCATCTAAAACTCTTCGGTAGGCTTTTGTCACCAAAGGGACACTTATGTCAACATTTCAAACACTGGGGCTTTCAGAGCCGATTTTAAAGGCGATCGCCGAACAGGGCTACACTCAGCCATCACCGATTCAAAAAGAGGCGATTCCGCTCATACTACAAAAGCGCGACATCCTCGCAGGCGCCCAGACGGGTACCGGTAAAACAGCAGGCTTCAGTCTGCCTATACTTCAGATGCTTAGCTCAACACCCAAGCCCAAGGGCAAGCGCCCCGTACGCGCACTGATCCTGACACCTACACGGGAGCTCGCGGCACAGGTCGCTGAGAACATCAGACACTACGGCACCTACTTGCCGCTCTTTAGCACCGTCATCTTCGGCGGGGTCAAGCAGGGACCGCAGATCAAGGCACTAGAACGCGGCGTCGATATCATCGTGGCGACTCCGGGCAGACTTTTGGACCTGTGGGACCAAAAGCACATCGATCTTTCCAAAGTCGAGTACCTGGTACTGGACGAAGCGGACCGCATGCTCGATATGGGCTTTATCCGCGATATCCAGAAGATTTTGAAGGTACTGCCAAAAAGCCGTCAGAACCTGCTCTTTTCGGCGACCTTCTCCGATGAGATCAAAAGACTCTCCGACGGACTGCTTAACAATCCGGCCCTGGTAGAAGTGGCCAAACGCAACACGACCTCCAAGCAGGTCACGCAGCATATCTACCCCGTAGACCGTGAACGCAAACGCGAGCTGCTTTCGCACCTGATCCAGGAGAAGAACCTCAAACAGCTGCTGGTCTTTACCCGTACCAAGCACGGTGCCAACCGCCTGACGGGACAGCTTGAAGCCGACGGTATCACGGCAGCCGCCATCCACGGCAACAAAAGCCAGTCCGCACGGACCAAGGCGCTTAAAGATTTCAAATCGGGCCATGTACGCGTACTTGTCGCCACCGACATCGCAGCCCGCGGTATCGACATCGACCAGCTTCCGCATGTGGTCAACTACGAACTGCCCAACGTCGCGGAGGATTATGTCCACCGTATCGGACGTACGGGTCGTGCCGGCAACAGCGGAGAGGCGATCTCGCTTGTCTGTATCGACGAGCATGAGTACCTAAACGGTATCGAAAAGCTGATCAACAAAGAGATCCCCAAGATCACCGTAGACGGCTTTATCCCCGATCCGAGAATCAAGGCCGAGCCGATCCTTCAGGGCAGACGCGGCCGCGGCGGTAACCGCCCGCGTCCTCAGGGACAAAACGGCCAAAACAGCCGCAACCGTTCCCAAAGAAGAAGCCACTAATGGCACGCACCAACTACTCCTACGAAAAACGCTCCAGAGAGATTGAAAAGCAGAAGAAAAAAGAGGAGAAGCGCAAGCGCAAAGAGGAAAAAAAGGGTGATGCCGTAGATGAGGATCTCCCTGCAGATCAGGATAACCAGCAGTAGTTACAACCTAGCCTCTTCTGGGGCATCCCCGCATCCCCTCT
>JBFEYF010000240.1:0-2939 GCA_041562295.1 Sulfurimonadaceae bacterium | reverse complement strand
TGTAAAGATCGTGGGCCATGCCGCCTATGCGCATAAAGCTGTTGGTCAAACGCGCGCCCGTCAGCTTGGAAAGGAAGGTGTAGGCCTCCTCCCTGGGGTTGTAAAGATACCAGAAGTTGGTCAAAGCACCCATGTCGACGAGATTGGCTCCCAGGCAGATCAGGTGGTCGATGATGCGCGAAAGCTCTGTCAGAAGTACCCGTATAAAGATGGCCCTCTCCGGCAGGGTGATACCCAGCATCTCTTCGACGGTCTTGGCAAAGGCGACGTTGTTGGTCAGGCTTGAACAGTAGTTGAGACGGTCGGTATAGGGGATGATCTGGTTATAGGTATGGTTCTCGCAGGACTTTTCAAAACCCCGGTGAAGGTAGCCTATTTCGCTTACGGCACCGACGATCGTCTCCCCCTCAAGGGCGACAAAGGTGCGGATCGTACCGTGGCTGGCGGGGTGGGACGGGCCGAGGTTCAGGTACATCAGGTCACGTTCGCCCGCATCGATCGTGCCGTCCTCTTTTTGTGTCAGCACCCCTCTGTCCAGCAGCCTTGCTTGCAGCTCCGGCAGAAGGTCTTCAACGGTGAAGCATGCCTGGCCCCGGGTGATAGGGTAGGATTTACGCAGGGGGTGCCCTTTGAACTCATGATGGTTAAGTACCCGTTTGAGGTTGGGGTGCCCTTTAAAAACGACACCGTACTGGTCGAAGGTCTCGCGTTCGAGCCAGTCGGCAATGGGATAGAGCGAGATAATCGAATCTACTGTCGGATTGTCGGCATCAAGATAGCTTTTGACGATCATCACTTGGGTATAGTCACTGTTTCTGAAGATATAGACCACGGCTATAGCGCTCTCATGGGTTTCACTGCTTTGGGAGTAGTCGATAGCCGTAATGTCCAAAAGGTGCGGAAAATCGAGCTGTTTTTGCACATAGCGCAAGGAGTGGAGCAAAGCATCCTGTTTGACACAGCAGTTTGTCACCGACCCCTCTTTGTGAAGATCATAGAAGTGATGATTGAGGGAGCGCTCTACTGGCATCGGCCATCCTCGATGCAGCAGACGGTCCGGCGTCCGTCAAGACCGCTTCGGCAGTTAAGCTTGTCCTGGATATACATGATGGCATCCAAAAGTGCCTCGGGACGAGGGGGACAGCCGGCCACATAGACATCTACGGGGATGATCTCATCAATGCCCTGCATCGTCGTGTAGTT
This sequence comes from Sulfurimonadaceae bacterium, assembly GCA_041562295.1. Classification (GTDB taxonomy): domain Bacteria; phylum Campylobacterota; class Campylobacteria; order Campylobacterales; family Sulfurimonadaceae; genus JBFEYF01. The sequence goes on along the minus strand of JBFEYF010000240.1, from coordinate 1,736 downwards.
GTCATAAAAACCGCCGCTACTTGCACAGGCCCCCATACTGATGACCCATTTGGGTTCGGGCATCTGCTCATAGATCTGTTTGAGAATGGGCCCCTGTTTATAGGAGATGGTGCCTGCGACGATAAGCAGGTCCGCCTGCCGCGGAGAGAAACGTACGGCTTCAGCCCCGAAACGGGCGATATCATACTTGCTGGCTGCCGTACTCATAAACTCGATGGCACAGCAGGCCGTTCCGAAGATCATCGGCCACAGCGAAGATTCCCTGGCCCAGTTGACGGCAGCTTCCAAACGTGTGACGATGACGCTTTCGTCCAGTGTCGTATCGGCTATCAGGGCGTCTTGCAGGTTCTTTTCGCGGTTTAGTTCCATTTGAGCGCCCCTTTTTTATAGACATAGACTAAACCCGCGATCAAAAGTCCCATAAAGGTAAACATCTCGATCATACCGAAGGTTCCCAGATCCCTGAGGTTTACGGCCCAGGGGATCATAAAGACCACTTCCACATCAAAAAGGATAAAGATAATAGCGACAAGGTAGTATTTGACGCTGAAGCGTTCGAAGCTGTCACCGATAGTCAGGGGTACGCCGCTCTCATAGACCTGGTCCTTGGCCTGGCTGCGGGTCGATCTGGGGCCGAGGTGTCTGCTCAAGTGCAGTAAGACGGGTAACCCGATAGCAATAGAGAGTATGACCAAAGAGGCTAAAAGCAGAGAGTTATCCATCGTGCTACCTTTGTGCTTTCCTAACGCCAGAAGCGTTATTTGGGTGTCCTGAAATAATGGTATCCAAAAAGGATAAAAGAAATGTTAAATTAGATTTTTTTATAATCCCTTGAGAGACAGTGTGCATAAGTAGCACTTTTAGGCTATAATCACACCATTTAAGCAGTTAAGGAAACCTATGTATTTAGAAGATGAAAAGTTTGCACTTTGGGTAGATTTTATTGAAAGAGCGTTTATCAAAAGCCGTATGCAAGAGCTGATCGATGCCAAGATCATCAACGGTGCTACCAGCAATCCTGCCATCTTTAAAAGTGCTTTTCTCTCTTCGCCGGCTTATAAAGAGGATATCGTAAACCGCAAAGGGAGTATGAGTTCCAAAGAGCTTTACGAGTCGCTGGCTATCGAAGATATCGCGATGGCTGCAGATGTACTGCGCCCGCTTTATGACAGAGGCGATGACGGTTTTGTCAGTATCGAGGTCGACCCGCACCTGGCCAATGACGCTAAAGGAACGATAGAGGAGGGGAGACGTCTTTATAAGAGTATCAACCGGCCCAATGTCATGATCAAAGTCCCGGCAACCGAAGCCGGCTATGAAGCGATGGAGGCTTTGATCGCGGAGGGGATCTCGGTCAATGCCACACTGATCTTTTCGTTTGACGAAGCACTTTCGTGTGCCAAGGCATTTGAACAAGGCCAGGCCAAAACATCTGCCGAACCCAAAAGCGTCATCTCGGTCTTCGTCTCCCGTATTGACCGCATGATCGATGCCAAACTGCCGCAGGCGTATCAGGGCAAAGCGGGTATCGCCAATGCCGCGGCTATCTATGCCGAAGTAGAGAAGTTGGGTGTCAAAAACAACCGTACCCTGTTCGCCAGTACCGGGGTCAAAGGCGACAGCCTGGTTGCAGACCACTATGTGAGCGAACTGATCGCACCCAACAGCGTCAATACGGCGCCTTTGGATACGATCGACGCCTTTGTCCAAGCGGGACGCAAGGAGGTCAAACTTCC
>JBFEYF010000239.1:0-2952 GCA_041562295.1 Sulfurimonadaceae bacterium | reverse complement strand
ATTGGCGATACCGAAAAAATAGAGAAAATCGTGTTCGCGTTTTCTTTTCAGGTAGGTCAGTGTCTCTTTGAGCTCATCGACGATATTGGCAAAAAGCGCTTCGCCTCGCATCTGGTCCGTGATGTTATAAAGTTGGTAATCTTCGTCGATGACATCAAGTTCAAAGCTTTCGGCCCGGGCTGCGGCAATGATTTTTTGGGCCAGTTGGGGATCAACGTCTTGCAGGGCCTGGATATTGTTTTGGTAATTGTGTTCGTACATCATCTCTCTTTAGAAACTGCAGCGGCGCAGTCGGTTTTCATCTAAAACGGCCAATATTTTTTGGGCACTTTGGCGGGCCTTCTCTTCAGGGATATCGCTATCTAAAGCGATAAATCCCAGGTAGCACTCATGCGCTGTGTAAAGGTTGGCACGCTGTTTTTCAAACTCGGGACGTTTATAAAGGGGGTTAAGATCGGTTTGAAAAAGAATCCCTTCCTCCCTAAAGCGTTCAAGTATCCCCTCTTTGGGACAAAAAAGATAGGGCTCTAAAAAGATAGCAAGATATCTTCCGCTGCATGCGGGATCAAAAGAGAGATCCTTACTGCTTTTGAGTATCTCTTTCATCACTGTCAGACTCTGGGGATGGCGGTTTGCATCGGATACGCTTTCCAAAAGATAGGGTGTATAGCCTAACGATGCAGACTTCTCTTGTATCGCTTTCATATCGGGAATGCTTCCGAAAAAACCGGTAATGATCAAAGCTGTAGGTTTATCCGGTGAGGGTAGAGAACGATGGTTGATCGTTCCATGCAGTGTGGTATCGAGCAGCTGTATATCAAACGCTTCGGATTGCAGACGTTCAACGAGGTCAACCGGTGCCAATGCCGAAAGGGCCACGGTTGATCCTGAGGGGATCTGTGCTATAATCTCATCTAGATTCATCTCTCTCATTGCATACCTCTACATCAATAGATGCAAGTATAACGCAGTTACCCTCCTAAAATCTTATAAATTACTTAAATTCAGCTCATTTTAAGTAAATGAACGTATAATTCCTCCATTAAATTGTCGTCCCTAAAAAATACGGCAGATAAGGAAAGGGTTAGAAATTATGAAATTTACTAAAATTGCTACACCTGATCAAATTAAAAGAGAGTGGGTTGTCCTAGATGCAACTGACAAAACTTTCGGTCGTTTGATCACAGAAGTCGCTACGATGCTACGCGGTAAAAACAAACCATACTTTACTCCAAACGTTGATTGTGGAGATTATGTTGTTATTATCAATGCTTCAAAAGCTAAATTCAACGGAAACAACAAGATGGCTGAGAAAACTTACCATCGTCACACAGGGTTCTTCGGTGGTGTCAAAAGCGATAAAGCTGCTGATCTACTAGAAAACAACCCAGAAAAGCTTTTTAAGCTTGCAACACGCGGTATGCTTCCAAAAACAAAACTTGGTAAGCAGATGCTTAAAAAACTAAAAGTATATGCAGGTGCTGAACACCCACACACTGCACAAGTATCTAAGTAAGGATAACAGATGGCAAAAACTTATGCAACTGGTAAACGTAAATCTTCCATCGCGAAAGTATGGTTGACTCCAGGTACAGGTAAGATCACTATCAACGGTCTATCTCTTGATGCTTGGCTAGGTGGTCTTGAGGCTAAGAAAAAGCGTGTTATGCAACCGCTTACAATCGCGAAACAAGATCAGAGTGTAGATATCGTAGCTTCTACTCTTGGTGGTGGTTTCTCTGGTCAGGCTGACGCACTTCGCCACGGTATCTCTAAAGCTCTAGTTGAGTTTGATGAGTCTTTCCGTGCTGTTCTTAAGCCACACGGTCTTCTTACTCGTGACTCACGTGTTGTTGAGCGTAAAAAATACGGTCGTCGTAAAGCACGTCGTTCTCGCCAGTTCTCTAAACGTTAATCGTTTTTTGATTGGTACGCACAAGGAAGTAGTTCCTTGCGCTACGCTGACGCTGTGTCTGCTTCAACAGCAAGCTCACGCACCGTCGGCGCTTTTTTAAAACTTCTCAAAAACTTCCCCAATATACTCAAAAAAACTCTTTGTAAAACTTTGTTATAATCCATTCTGATTTTAGAAGGATTTTTATGCGTTTTGTAGTGGCTCTTTTTCTCTTATCACAACTGCTTTTTGCATCGACGCTTTATAAGACACTCTCAAGCAACCCCTCCCGTTTGAACCCTCTGTTGGCGACCGATTCGTCAAGCGGTGCGATCAGTTCCTACCTTTTTGACGGCCTGGTCAAATATGACAAGAATGCGAAGGTGATCGGTGCACTGGCCGAATCATTTGAGTTTAAGGAGAAAAAACGGCTGATATTCCGATTGCGTAAAAATATCAGATGGCACGACGGCCACCCTTTTACATCCAAAGATGTCCTGTTTACCTACAACCTTTTGACAAATAAAGATAAGAAGATCATGATATCGACACCTTACAGTACCGATTTTCGTATGGTGCAGCAGGTTGAAGCTTTGGATGCGTATACCGTGGAGGTTGTTTACAAGACGCCTTACTATAAAGCAGCCGAGATATGGATGATGGGTATACTTCCCTACCACCTGCTTAAAGATGAGACAAACTTTATGAACAGTGACTTTAACCGCAAGCCTGTCGGGACAGGTCCCTATATGCTGGAGTCGTTGGAGTTGTCAAAAAATATCGTCCTTAAAGCCAATGAGCACTACTATGAGCACCGTCCCCATATTGACAGGATCATCTACTCTATTGTGCCTGACGGGACAACTCGCTTTTACATGATGCAAAAAAAAGAGGTAGACCTGGACGCATTGGAGCCGTTACAGATAGAGAAAAAGGTGGATAAGAGTTTTAAGAACTACTACAATATAGTAGAACAGATTGCCAAGGCATATACCTATCTCGGCTTTAACATGAAACGAGAGCTTTTTCAGGATAAACGCATTCGCGAGGCGATCAGT
>JBFEYF010000238.1:0-2992 GCA_041562295.1 Sulfurimonadaceae bacterium | reverse complement strand
TGATCTCAATACTTTGCGGCAGTGAAAACTCATCTTTATGCAGTTCGAAAAAGGTCTGCATCTCCTGATCTGTCGGATCGTTGACCTTGTTGAATGTCAATGATCCCACAAGGCGCTGCATCAGCTGCTGCATCTGCATCTGCTCGAAGTAGTCATCATAGGTCAGCCCCTCGAGTTTGAGTTTTTGCTCGAACTCATCCTTGGTCAGACGGTTTTTGGTGATGATAGCGTCGATCTGCATCTCAATCTCACGCTTTTCGATGACGATATTTCTCGCTTTGGCGACCTGCTTGGAGATAACCTGCTTGATCAGTTCGTAAACCGCTTTGTTTTCAGGGATGTTTTGCTGTTTGGCAAGGCGTTTGATCTCATAGAGTGTAATAGGGTCCTCATTGACCGTCAGTGCCACACCGTTGACAAGTTCTGCCCAGGCCAGAGTAGATAAAAAAAGTAGAGCATAAAAAAATTTCACAATAACCCTTTGTCGATAATGGCAAAAATTTTACCACGCTTTAACCAATAGTAGACTAAAATCACGATAATTATAGGAGAAGATTATGGTAGTTACACGCTTTGCACCGTCACCGACAGGTTATCTGCATATCGGTGGTTTACGTACGGCTTTATACAGTTATCTATGGGCGCGCAAAAACAGCGGCAAATTTCTTTTACGTATCGAAGATACCGACGAGGCCCGTAACTCTGAGGCAGCCACAGAGGCGATTATCAACGCCTTTAAGTGGGTCGGTATGGAACATGACGGAGAGGTTTTCTACCAGTCCAAGCGCAAGGATATCTACAAAAAGTATATCGATCAGCTGCTGGAAGAGGGGAAGGCTTATAAGTGCTATATGAGCAAAGAGGAGCTGGATGCTATCCGCGAAAAGCAGATGGCCAACAAAGAGCGTCCGCGCTATCCGGGTACCTACCGTGACTTTACCGGTACGCCGCCTGAAGGTATCGACCCGGTTATCCGTATCAAGGCTCCGCTTGATGGTATCATCACTGTAGATGACGGGGTCAAGGGCCGTATCGATTTCGGTGTAGAGGATATGCTTGATGACTTTATCATCGCCCGTGCGGACGGTACACCAACGTATAACTTCGTTGTAGCGATCGATGATGCGCTGATGGGTGTCAACCATGTTATCAGAGGAGACGACCACCTCTCCAATACGCCTAAGCAGATCGTTATTTACAATGCACTCGGGTTTGAACTGCCGAAGTTCTTTCACGTGGCGATGATCAACAACCCCCAGGGTAAGAAGCTTTCTAAACGTGACGGCGCGACCGACGTGATGGAATACGACACGATGGGGTACCTGCCCGAAGCACTGCTTAATTTCCTGGTACGACTGGGTTGGAGCCACGGGGATCAGGAGATCTTCACGATGGAAGAGATGCTACAGCTTTTCGATCCCAAGGATATCAACAGCTCCGCATCCTCGTTTAACCAGGAGAAGCTGGAGTGGCTCAATGCCCACTACATCAAAAACGTCTCCAACGACGAACTGGCACAAAGACTGGAAGCTTTCGGTGTGATGCTGGTATCGCATGATAAAAAAGAGATCGTGCTGGATGCGGTCAAAGAGCGTGCCAAGACACTCAAAGAGATGGCGCTGCTGATCAAAGAGATCCTGGAAGTGCCAGCGGAGTATGATGAGAAAGCGGTAAAAAAAGCGTTTAAAGGTGATGCGATGGAGGTATTGGGATACTTCAAAGCTAAACTCACACAGGCTCAGGAGCTGCATCTTCCAAGTGATTACCATATGCTTATGGAAGAGACGGTCACGGAAAAAGAGGTTGGTTTTGGCAAGATCGGCCAGCCGCTTCGTGTCGCCCTTTTGGGTAAACTCTCCGGTCCGGGTCTGGATACGGTGATGAGCATCATCGGCAAAGAGGCGACTTTGGCACGGATAGAACGGTTTATCAACGCACAAAGTGCCTAGCACTGCGGGCCTTTGCCCGTAACACTTTCCATTAATCTTCTCCCCAAACTTAACATTTTTATCAAGAGATGCTACAATAACCCCATATTTGCAAAAGGTTATATGTGAGCAGTAAAATTACAGATAAAGATGCCCTGGAGTACCATCAAAAACCTACTCCCGGGAAGCTTGAAATCCGACCGACCGTACCGTTTAAGACACAAAAAGATATGTCTTTAGCCTACACGCCGGGTGTCGCGGTCCCCTGTCTTGAGATCGAAAAGGATCCCGAAGCGGCCTATCTTTATACGGGAAAAAGCAACCTGGTTGGGGTACTTTCCAACGGAACGGCGGTTTTGGGTCTGGGGGATATCGGCGCCCAGGCATCCAAGCCGGTTATGGAAGGCAAGGCGATACTCTTTAAAAAGTTTTCGGGTCTTGACGCTTTTGACATAGAGATCGATGAAAAGGATATCGACAGGTTTGTCGATGTAGCGGCCTCTATCGCCCCGACATTCGGCGGTATCAACCTGGAAGATATCAAGGCCCCGCAATGTTTTGAGATCGAGCGCAAGCTTGTAGAACGGCTGGATATCCCGGTGATGCATGATGACCAGCACGGCACGGCGATCATCTCATCAGCAGGGATGCTCAATGCCTGCGAGATAACCGGCCGCAGTGTGGATGAGCTGAAGGTGGTGATCGTCGGAGCCGGCGCTGCAGCGATATCGTGTGCGAAGATGTACCGCTTTTTGGGTGTCAAATATATCACGATGATTGATTCCAAGGGGGTGGTGCATAAGGGACGGTGTGATCTGAACGAGTATAAACTCCCGTTTGCGATCAATGAAGATATCACACAGGATGAGGCCTTTAAGGGTGCGGATATGGCACTGGGACTCTCCAAACCGCAGTCGATCAGCGCCCAAAACGTTCTGGATATGGCCCCCAACCCCATCTTGTTTACTCTGGCCAACCCGGTTCCCGAGATCTACCCGGAGATCGTAAGCGAACTCAGAGACGATGTGATCCATGCAACGGGACGATCGGACTTTCCCAATCAG
>JBFEYF010000237.1:0-3021 GCA_041562295.1 Sulfurimonadaceae bacterium | reverse complement strand
ATGCTTCACACGGTTTCGGAGTAAGTACAAAAAACGCAAACGAGCTTTTTGCAGCGGGTATTGATGTCATGACAGGCGGTAACCACTCCTGGGATAAAAAGGATATCCATGCGCTTTTACAAAGCCATAATATCCTGCGTCCCATAAACTATCCCGCAATGGTAAGCGGCGAAGGGTGTAAAATCTTTGATGTAGCGGGCCAAAAACTGGCTGTGATCAATGTAATGGGACACTTTTCCATGCCTTATGTCGACAACTTTATGCGGGTGACCCAGGAGAAGGTAGATGAACTCTATAAAGAGGGGATACGCCATATTTTTGTCGATCTGCATGCCGAAGCCACCAGTGAAAAACGCGCACTCTTTTTGCACCTAAAAAATCAGATCTCTGCATTGATGGGAACGCATACCCATGTCGGATGTGATGATCTTCAAATTGTTGACGGATGCGGTTATGTGACCGATATCGGTTTGACCGGTTGTCGTGACAATGTGATCGGGATGCACAAGGACGTCCCGATAGAACGGTTTATCACAGGAGTCTCCCCGGGACGCTTTGAAGTACCCGAAAAATGCAAAGCCTGGCTTCAGATGGCTGTGATCGATCTTAATGAAGAGGGGCGCTGCGAACGTATATTCAAGCTGCGCCGTTTTGACGATGGCCGGGAAGATACCTATTTAGAGGCATTTGTTGACTGACAGTTTTGATATCTTTACAAAGCTTTATGAGTACGACCTTTTAAAAAACTCCCCGACCTACTGGTGGCCTAATGCAGGCACACTAGAAGTCGTTGTCGGAGCAGTATTGACCCAAAACAGCAACTGGACACGGGTAGAACACTCTTTGGAAAACCTTACGAAACAGGGTCTCGTAACACTAGACGATTGGCTGGATGTAGATGAGACGCTTTTACAAGAAGCGATCAGGCCTTCAGGCATGCACAGACGCAAGGCCCACTATCTGTTACTTTTGATGCAGCATATCGTAGAAGAGTTTAAAAGCTTTGAAAAGTTTCAAATAAGAGTTGATCGAAGCTGGCTTTTATCCCAAAAGGGGATCGGCAAAGAGAGTGCCGATGCGATTTTAAACTATGCCTGCAAACGGGATGTGATGGTTGTCGACAACTACACCTTAAAACTGTTGCCTTTTTTAAACTCTTATGACAAAGCCCAGGCCTGGTTGGATGTAGGGCTTCGATCTGCTCAGCAATCATTGATAGCCATCAATCCTTTATATAAAGATCTATGGATCGCTTATGCCCATTTTCACGGGATGATCGTCGAGTATAGCAAGCACAGGAAAAAAGAGGGATTCGGACCTCTTTAGATCTTGTTTTGTATGGTGACCTTGTTACCGAAAAGTTCGATCGCTTTTTGCACCATCGGATCTTGTAAAATTGCCCCCTGGTCAAACTCAGGAGTTTGGGGTGTGGCAGGTTTCTCTTCGCACCCTACGACGCAGGATCCGCTGCCGTTGGGATCCTCATCCTGGTGGCGTAAGGGTTGGGTCTCAGGCTCTTTTATCTGGGGAACCGGGGTAACAGGAGCTTCTGCAGGATTATCTGCTGATGCCTCTAGGATTTCAGGATTTTTTTTTTCGTAAGGGACGTTGTCTACTTTAACATCCGTTTCGGGTCCGAAGATCTCATTGATAAAGGGGTGGATGATCGTCTTATAGTGGGATCGCAGTTCCTGAAGACAGGTGTCTTCCGCACAGATCTGCAGGTGCAAAAGCGGGCGGCTGAAACTCACCAGTGAAAAGCCTTCTGCAAAACATTGTCCCAGTTGCAGGTTTCTATCCATCACCTTGGCGGCAAGTTTTTCAAACAGGAGCTCCCCTTCGCTCTTTGGCGGTGCTACGGCTACGACAGGCTCTTTCACGGGTTGTTGTGTAGGAGCAGTAGTTTCTTCTTCTACATGAGACACTACAGGTGCCGCTTGTACCTGTCTGGGTGCAGCAGGCATCGGGTGTTGGGCCACATCAGCTTCTAAAGAGGCGATCATCTCATCGATCTCTTTAATCTTCAGTGACTCCATCATCTTAAAAAGTAAAAGGGTCAGTACAAACGAGCCTTCTGCATTGATAGAGATCAGGGATTTGCTTTCGCTTAGGATGCGGAAAAAACGTTCGATGATAAGGTTGGAAAAGTTGATATCATCCTGGGCGAAGAGACGCTCTTTTAAGAAGGCGATAAGCTCATCGATGACCATTTCCGCTTCATAGTCTGCCAGCTGTTTGATGTAGTTAAGCAAAGACGCGGTATCTCTGGCAAAGACAGCTCCGAACATATCGCGCATAAAGTTGGGGTCGATCAGCCCCAGCATATCAGTGACGGTCGTAACATCGACGAAGTTTTTAGAGTAGATGATCGCTTGGTCCAAAAGGGTCAGGGTATCACGAAGTGAGCCGTTACCGCTACGTGCCAGGATCGTCAAAGCCGCCGGTTCAAAGCCGATCTGCTCGATATTGAGAATATGGCTTAAGTGGTTAATGATATCACTGTCGGGAATGCGCTTAAAGCGGAAGTGCTGCGTACGCGAGAGGATCGTAGCGGGAAGCTTTAGGGGATCCGTCGTTGCCAGGATAAACTTGACATAGCTTGGCGGCTCTTCTAACGTCTTCAAAAGGGCGTTGAAAGCCTCTTTGGTAAGCATGTGCACTTCATCGACGATAAAGATCTTAAAGCGTGCGGAAGCGGGCTTATATTTGGTCTGTTCGATCAGGTCTCTGATGTCATCGATCTTACGGCTGGAAGCGGCATCCATCTCCACGATATCGATATGACGTCCCTCGTTGGCCATCTGGCAGTGGGTACACTGATCACAGGGGCGCGAAGTAGGACCCTGTTCACAAACCAGTGCTTTGGAAAAGATACGAGCGGTAGAGGTCTTACCCGAACCGCGCAGACCCGAAAAGAGGTAAGCATGGGAGAGGCGTTTGGAATCGAGTGCAAGCGAAAGGGTCTGTGCGATGGTTGTCTGACCGATCAGGTCATCAAACCGCTTGGGACGGTATTTACGT
>JBFEYF010000236.1:0-3121 GCA_041562295.1 Sulfurimonadaceae bacterium | reverse complement strand
ACTTTTTCTATACTAATCTCTCCTTCCCTTTTCATCCAAAGACATTTTTAAAGACAAAAACAACCCAATATGGCTAAAATAAACAGATGTACAGCTATTATAAATATTTTTTACTCTACATCGCTTTTGTCTTCTGTGTTTTAGGGCTTTATTATCCCATAGACCTGTTCAGCCAAAGAAGTATTGAACTTCAAAAACAGATCCTGATCAAACAGGCACAGACCCATTTTGAAGACCAGGTCAATACCCGAGTCTGGAATGCCAGGTACGGCGGGGTCTATGTCTTTCCCCAAAGCGGAGAAAAGCCCAATCCCTACCTCAAGGACAATACACTTAAAACTGCTGACAACAAAACTTTAATAAAGATCAACCCCGCATGGATGACCCGGCAGCTTTCGGAAATAGCGCAGATCGAAAACTTCCATTTTAAAATTACCAGTCTCAACCCCATCAATCCCCACAACCAGCCCGATGCTTTCGAAAAAAGAGCCCTGAGTTATATGGAAGCGAAGAAAAAGAGCAGTTATTACGAGTTTGACCAAAACAGCACCTTTCACTTTATGGGTGCCCTTATGACGACTCAAGCGTGCCTGAACTGCCATAAACATCAGGGATACAAGGTCGGTGATGTCAGGGGCGGGATCAGTTTGCATCTGAATAGCAGCGAATACGAGATCGCCACGGCCGACATCAAGAATAAAGCGCTTGTCATGAAGATCTTCGTTCTTATCTTTTTGCTCAGTATCGTCATCCTGATCCACAGACAGTTGCAAAACAATGAGAAGCTCAAAGCGGAGGTGATCCGAAGAACCCGGGAGATCGAGTCTACCAAAGAGCTGCTGCAGACCGTACTTGATGCCGACAACAACCTCCTGCTTGTTTATGATAAAAAAAACATTCTTTTTGTCAATCAGACACTGCTCGATTTTTTCGCAGTAGAGTCACTGGAGGATTTTAAAAAGACGTACATTCAGCTTTTCCAGCTCTTTAGCCAATGCAGTGATCCCGAACTTTTGGACTACTTTCTGGATGATACGGCCTGGATCCACTACCTTCAAAGCAAAGGGCACAAGCGTGAACTTACCGTATCTATAGAGCAAGAGCATCAACTGGGCCATTTCAAACTGCACGCCAAAAGCATCAATATCGAAGAGAAAGCTTTGCATATCGTTATCTTTGATGAGATCACACAGGAAGTACAGAAGATGCATCAGCTAGAAGATGAAGCGGCCAAAGACCCGCTGACAGGGCTCTTTAACCGAGGAAAGTTCAATCGGGTCCTACAGCAGGAGATCACCCTCGCCCAAAGCACGGAACTGCCGCTTTCTGTCATCTTTTTGGATATCGATGATTTCAAAAGCGTCAATGATACCCTCGGCCATGACAAGGGAGACTCGGTTTTGATAGAACTGGCTGGCATTATCACATCTTCGACACGAAAGGGGGATCTTGTCGCCCGATGGGGAGGCGAAGAGTTTATCATCACGCTTGCCGCTACCGATAAGGAGCAGGCATTCAAGATGGCTCAAAAACTTCGCGAAAAAGTAGAGCGTTTTGAATTTGCAGATGTCGGCAAACTGACCATCTCCCTTGGAGTAACCGGCTATGAAAAATTTGAGGATCCCGCCCGTATGATACAGCGCGTAGACAAGGCTCTTTATCAGGCCAAAAAAGAGGGTAAAAACAGGGTCATACTCTTTTAAAATCCCCTCCTGAGAGTATAAAAGAATAGTACAAGCACTTTTTCTGTATAATCTCGCAAAATAACTCTAAAGGAACGTGATGTTTGACTATCAGACGATCAGACCGTTGATATTTAAGATGCAGCCTGAAACAGCACACCATTTTGCCGAATATTTTCTGCGTCTGGCAAATGTCGCGCCCTCCTTTTTTAACCGATGGGTCGAAAAACACTTCATCGATGACACCAGACTCAACCAGGAACTTTTCGGACGCACATTCTACAACCCGGTCGGACTTGCCGCAGGTATGGACAAAAATGCGACAATGATTCCTGCCATGATGGCTATGGGGTTCGGTTTTACAGAGATCGGGACCGTCACGCCACTGCCACAGTCGGGCAACCCCAAACCGAGACTCTTTCGCCATATCGACGAAGAGTCGATCCAAAACGCCATGGGCTTTAACAACGACGGTATGGATAGCGTCAAGAAGCGTCTTGAGAAACGTTTTCCTTTTACGACACCCGTGGGCGTCAACATCGGTAAAAACAAGGTCACCCCGGAAGATGAGGCGATCAACGACTATACCAAGCTGCTGACGAATCTGCACCACCTTGCCGACTACCTGGTTATCAATATCTCATCTCCCAATACTCCGGGCCTTAGAGATCTGCAAAACGAAGCCTTTATCAAAGAGCTTTTCCAGACAGCGACCCAGATCACCGATAAACCGATCCTGCTTAAGATCGCACCCGATATGGAAGCCCAGCAGGCGATTGACCTCACCTCGATGGCCGTCGATTCCGGAGCCGCAGGTATCATCGCAACCAACACGACACTGGACTACTCTTTGGTAGCCAACCCCAAAGATATCGGGGGTATCAGCGGTGCCGTACTTAAAGAGAAGAGTTTTGCGCTTTTTGACGCGATCGCAAAAGAGCTTTACGGTAAGACGACACTGGTTTCTGTAGGGGGCATCGACTCTGCCAAAGAGGCCTACCGACGTCTTAAAGCGGGAGCCACTTTAGTGCAGGTCTATTCACCTTTGATCTTCCACGGTCCGAGTCTGATCAAAGATATCAACAGCGGGATCTTAGAGCTGATGGAAAGCGAAGGGTTTACCTCAATCCAAGAGGTCATCGGGGCCGATCGTTAATGCGATTTCTAGTTATACTATTTTTTTCAGTGGGAGTAGCCATGTCAAGCACGCTACCTAAATACTATACACAAACACTTGGTAACGGACTGCAGGTCGTAGCGATCCCTATGCCTAACGGTACAGGCGTTGTCAGTACCGATGTCTTTTATAAAGTGGGCAGCCGCAACGAAGTGATGGGTAAAAGCGGCATTGCGCATATGCTTGAACACCTGAACTTCAAATCGACAAAAAAACTTGCCGCGGGCGAGTTCGATGTCGAAGTCAAGAAGTATGGCGGAGT
>JBFEYF010000235.1:0-3127 GCA_041562295.1 Sulfurimonadaceae bacterium | reverse complement strand
TCATTGGCATCCTGATCGATAAAGATGATTTTTCTCCAGCTGGAAAAGTCCATGATGATATTGGAGAGGTAGATAATCATTTTCCGATAAACGGAGGGTTCGATTTTGGATAAATCTACCTCTGATAAAAGATTGGAAAGTGATTCGAGTGAAAATGCAAGAGGCTGGAACTCGATAAGGGAGTTGAGTACAGCGGCATACTTGTGAAGACGGGAGATGATCTCAGGCATTGCCGCATGGTTCTCATCCTGCAGCTCTTCGATCAAATCGCTGACCTCTTTTTCAAGATCGTCAAGCTCCTGAAGCTCTGTCAATACAAAGCTGTCAACATCCTGGCTGTACTCTTTGGCGCTGATGGCGATATCTTTTTGGCTTTTATGCAAGATCCCTTTCTCTTCTTCGCTCAGATGGCGTATGTTCTTTTCTGCAGCAGTGCTTGGCTCGGTGTCACTAACGATCGTCTCCGTCTGTTCGACAGAGCCAGAAGGGGCAGTCTCGCTTTGAAGAGACTTCTTTTTAAGGATAAAAGACAAAACGCCGTCGATACAGCGATACACGGCATGCTGACAGTGACTGTTGATAAGCGTCTCCATAGCTTCACAATGAAGCGGGTTTTCGTTATATTCAAGAGTGAAGAAGAAGTTTTCCGTCTCCTCTTCGACGATGATACGAAAAGGCCCCTCTTCTTGCAGCCGGATAGAACCGGCATAATAGATGAATCGCGTGAAGTCGCTGATATGCTCAATCTGACGCTGAAAATCAAAACGGATCAGTACCGCTTCCCAAAACTGTGCCAGATCCTCCTCGGAGGTGATAGAAAACTCCATACGGTAGTTGTAGATCTTTTTGGTAAAAAGGTTAACGGCGCTGCTTGAATGGCTGATATGGTTGCGGTTTTGAAGCAGCTGAAGATAGTTATTAAGACGGCTGTTGAAAAGGACCTCTGTCAAAGGCTTGACGACGTAATCTTCGGCACCGTTGTGCAGCATCTCTTTTTGTTTGGCTTCATCCTCATAGCTGGATACGGCTATGATCATGATATGGGGATGCTTGCGCTTGATAATTCCTGTCGCTTCACTGCCGTCCATGACCGGCATGAGATAATCCATAAAAATAAGGTCTACACTCTTTTTCTCACAGATATCTACGGCTTCCTGACCGTTTATACAGGTAAAGATGTTAAATGAGAGGCTGTTTTGGGTACGGTATTGATCAAGCAGCATCGTCAGAAGATTGCGATTTAGTTCATTATCATCAACGACCAGGATATTAATCTGTTTCATGATGCCGCCTTTACTACAAGTATCATAATCAAGAATAGCACCACTATCTTTAAAGAGATATAAAGAAGAGGTCGGCAGTTATAAGTAATCGTTATCTGTGAAGCCGTTTTGCGGTAAATATAAGACCGAACAGGAGGATGAGAAGGGTGAAAAGATAGAGGGTTTTATACCCGAACAGAGACAATAATAAAGATCCCGGCAGGGCAAAAAAGAGGCCGATAGAGGTGAGGTTGGATTGAAGCGCAATATAGACGGGCCGTTTCTCTTCGGGGGCAATGATAAGTATCAGGTTACCAAAGGCAAGTTTAAAGCCGTCTATCGCGCCTCCTATGATAAAAAAGAGCAGGGCGTAGATCCATACTTCAGAACCTGCAAGCGCCAAGAGCAGGGTAAGAATGGCCATAAAGAAGGCAATAATGACGATAAGACGGTTTTCTCCCCTTGATGAGAGGTAACCCCAAAGAAGGTTGCTTAACATCGCCCCGAGCATCTGAAGGGAGACAAAAAGCCCTATAAGCTCTCCGCTTAAACCGCCTATCTGCTTTTGCGCATCGAGGATGATAAAGGGAAGGGCAAAAAGGTAGCTGTAGGAGAGCAGGTAGGAGCTTATCTGGTACTGTAAAGGCTTTGAAGAGCGTAAGAGTCTGAAGGTATTGTTCAAATACTCTTTAAAGCGTTTCTCTTTATGGTTGATGCGTTTCTTTACAGGCTCTTCGATAAGGGCAAAAGCGACGATGCCTATAAGCATAAAAAGAGCGCTTACGATGAAGAGATAGCCGTAGCTGTAGGGAGCTTCATAAGCGGCCAATATATAGCCTGCAGCCGCACCGCTTGATATGGCCCCGATACCTGACATAAATTGACGTATCGCTGTCGTACGCCCTCTTACGTTATGGGTAAAGACTTTTGCCAGTATCTCATTGAAGTAGACGGTTCCGAAACCTGCGGCAAAAGAGAAGATAAAAAGTCCCGATCCGATGAGAAAGAGGGTTAGGGTAGGGTGTGTCTCTCCAAAAAGGATAATGGCAACGCCGATACCGAACCAGGAGAAGAAGCGTGCTGCAAATACAAAATAGAGATAGGGCATCATCCTTGGATAGGATTGTGCCCAAAATGCCGCAACGATCTGAACCAGGATAGCACCCCCTTTGAGCAGGGATGAGAAAAGACCGATAATAAACGGATTTTGTGTAAAAAAGCTGACAATCAGAGGAAGTATCGTAGCAGGCTCGGCAATCGTTGTCGCAACGGCCAAAAAGAAACCGTGTATGATATGTTTTACCTGTGTGATCTTCTGATCTACAAGTTTCTTCACTTAGAAATTCCTTTATGTGAATAAGTCGTAAAAATGTGAGTAACCTGATGAAAAAGTTAATAAAAAGTTATTTTTTATAAAATGGTTGTTTTTCACAAAAGCCCTAAATTTAGGGCTTTTAAAAGCTTATTTTGAGCTTAATCTTCCTTCTGAATAGTTCAGGTGCACTTTTGCAATAATCTGAAAAAAATCTAAAGATTTACTAAAATTTTCTTTAAATTGACGCAAGTTATTCACAAGTTACTTCAACATGTGAAAGAGTCTAAAACGTCTCTTAAAGTTTTCAAAAATTTAGCTTAAATTTCTAAAAAAACGGTTTCACATTTTCTAATAAGTTAACAAATATTATTATATTATATTCATTTGAAATAGTAATGTTTATATTTATATAAACTTATGATTACTCTTGATTTTCACTATCTTTAAGATCTTTTTTGATGACGACGATCATATATCCTACACCTACAGAGGCAACAGTAGCTAAAAATATGACCATTGCGAGATCTAACGGAGTCATGGGTATCCTTTG
>JBFEYF010000234.1:0-3165 GCA_041562295.1 Sulfurimonadaceae bacterium | reverse complement strand
ACAAAGATGATACGTCCTGCACGTCGGTTGACCATATAGGTCGTCAGTGTGATATCTTCCATCAGCGTGATACGAAACAGCGAGATATCCAGGACATCCCCCACATACTCCATGCCGTCCTTTTGGAACTTGATCCGGTCCCCGACATGGATCGATCCGCCCACAACGATAACCAGCCACCCCAGAACCGACATAAACCAGTCCTTCATGGCGATCGCGATACCCGCAGAGGCGAATCCCAGTACCGTCACCAGGTAGCTGACGTTGTCGATGTAGTTCATCAGCAAGATCATCGCGATGATAAAGAAGTTGATAAAGTTGATGATCTTGTTGGTCATGTAATAACGTTCATGATCCTTGATATACTTTTTGATGATCATCTTGATCAAAAAGGCGATGACAAAAAGTACCGTAATGACAATCACAATACTCAGCACTGACTTAGCCTGCACCTGTATGGCTGTTGATGTCTTAAAGATCAGATCGTCAATACGCTGGGTATAGACCTGAAGCGTAGAACGCACGACATGCAAAGCATTCTCAAACGCCTCGATCTCTTTTTCAAAACTTTTGAACTTTTTCGACCACTCGGATTCGGGCAGATAAAAACTGAGATTGGAAAGTAGCGTCTGTTTTTCAGAAAGCAGCGACTGGATAGTTGCAAGCTCTTCTTCCTTGGCTTTATACTCCTCTTTATACTGCGTGATCGTTTTGATATAGGAAAATCCGGTAAAGATGGCAAAAGGGTTGGTTATTTCCGGCTCTTTGGGGATATCTTCGGTCTTTAGAAGATCCGTAAAGGGCTGATCACTCTGCTTGGGCAAGAGCGCCAACTGCTTTTTAAGCGTCTCCTCTTCCTGGCGCAGACTTCTGATAAGCTCCTGGCGCTTCTTGGTCTGGCGTTTTTTTAAGAGCTTCCTGATCTCTCGTTGGATCGTATAGATAGAGGCTTTTACCTTGTTAAAGGTGATGTGGTTGGAGTAGGCATTCAGCCACACCGATTTTCTGGATCCGATACGTTTTTCAATATCTTCAAAGCTCTCTTTTAACTCTTCGATATGTTTGAGCTGTTCCCTATCCAGACCATCGCTTGTACCCTCTTTCGCTTTTGGCGCAGCCCAAAGCAGTGTGGCTGATAAAAGAAGCAGGAACGCTTTTTTGATCATGCGGTATACTCCTGCAGTACAGCTATAACATCCTCTTTGGATATCTCATCCGTTAAAACGACATCACCCAGCCCTTTTGGCAGGATAAATGTGATCTTGTTATCCATAGACTTCTTATCAAGAAAAAACATCTTATAAAATGCTTCGACATCTTCGATCTGATAGCCAAGATCCAATCCGAAACCTTCCAAAGCTTTAGCGACACGGTCAGCTTCATCCTGCTGCATCAGTCCCACTCTTACGGCAAGGCGGTTAGCCATGACCATACCGATGGCTACGGCTTCTCCGTGCAGGTAGTGGCCGTAACCCGCTTCATGCTCAATCACATGGCCGAATGTATGTCCATAGTTAAGTGCCGCACGGATCCCATGCTCTTTTTCATCTTTGGCTACGACATCGGCTTTTGTCTGGACAGACTTTTCAATCGCCTTAAGCAGCTGATCCTTATCGTTCAGGTCGGCACTTTCAAGCCATTCGAAAAAAGTTTTGTCAAAAGTGACGGCCATTTTAACAATTTCAGCCACACCGGCACCGAATTCGCGCTTTGGCAGAGTCGAAAGAAAATGGGCATCGATATAGACCGCTTTGGGCTGATGAAAGGAGCCGATCAGGTTTTTACCGAAACGGTTGTTGATACCCGTTTTGCCGCCGACACTGGCATCCACCTGGCTTAAAAGCGTCGTGGGTACCTGAAGAAAATCGATACCACGCTGATAGAGTGCCGCAGCGAAACCTGTCATATCGCCGATAACACCGCCGCCAAATCCGATCAGCAGCGATTTTCTGTCAAGCCTGTGGTCAAAACAGTTATCCAGAATCGATTCGATCGTCGAAAGGGTCTTGTAGTTTTCTCCATCCGGAACCGTGATCACATACAGTTCCGGTGCCGAGATTTTAGAAAGTAGATAGTTCAGATGCAAACCGGCTATTTTGGGGTTCGTAACCACGGCCACTTTTTTATCAAAAGTAAGCTGCGGCAACTCTCCCAATACGACGTTATAGCTTAGGTCCAGTTCTTGTTTCAAAGGGATGCGGATATCCATAAAATACTCTTAAATTATTTTTAGTAGATAATAGCAAAAGTAGGCTTAAATGCAGGTATTACCTCTTTAATCGCCCTTTAAAGAGCTTGCAAGAGGTAACAATCAGATCTTTGTAGGAATAAAAATCTGATGATATTCATCCAGTTTAAAAAAGAGACGGTGCATATCGGTTGTTAAAAACGCATGCCACCGGTGAGGTAACAGCTCTTCATTAAAGGGAATACACTGCAGGAAATTCTCTCTTTTTTTCAAAGAGCGTATCGGGTTGTATGCGCTTTTGACGATATGAAACTTCTTAGAGAAGATATCCGAAAGGTTCTCAAAATGTTCGATGACACCGCTGTCATCATCCTCTTCGGCCAGAAAATCAAACAGCGTCAGTTTCAACCCCAGCTGGGAACTGATATCGAAGATCGCCGTAGAGACTTTTTCAAGATCCATATTGACCGCACCGTTATTGGTGATAGGGACCACGGTTTCACTTAGTGTCTCTATCGGTTTATCAGAGAGCTTCAGTACCGGAACACCCGAAAGATAGAGCATCTGCCGGTAATCTTTTTGGGCAAAGGTATGCGCATCCACGATGACCAGACCGATATTAAACGCCTCGACATCATGGGAGATCAGCCGAGGGTGGATCACCGTATTGTAGTCGATGACGATGTTGATGTCGTCGTTATCATACTGCTTGATCTCATTAAGTGCCGTAATGTCTCGGGGGTGGATCACCCTTATAAAGATCCTGTAGGTAAACTTTTGATGTAAAAAAAGCGCTTTTTTAATCAACTTGCGTATCTCTACAGGCGTTTTGACATTCATATCTACAAAAAGGTAGAGATTTTTTCCGTAAGGAGCCGGAAACTGCCCGAGCTGTCTCTTGATCGCTTTAAAGACCGATTTGAGTACCGGAGGTTCCCCTACGATCAAAAGACGGTCATTGGGCTGGATCATACTTT
>JBFEYF010000233.1:0-3175 GCA_041562295.1 Sulfurimonadaceae bacterium | reverse complement strand
GTGATGACCTTCAGCTGATGGTTGTGCGGCTGATGCTCGAAATCGGATCGGAATGAGAAACGTATAGCCTCTTTTTCCAGCACCTCTAAAGGGTAGGCTCTGATATCGCTACCCAAAAAATCAGAGATAAAAAAGAAGGGACGTCTTTGGGTCGCTAAGGTTGCTAAAGGTCCCATCAGGAGAGGATAAGATGTTTTAGTATCGCCATACGTACGGCAACCCCGTTTCTGACCTGTTCAAGAACTTTACATCGCGGGTCTGCCAACATCGTATCATCGATATCGATATTTCTGTGGACCGGTCCGGGATGCAGCAGTAAAATATCTCTCTCGCCGATCAGTTCGGATGTGATGCAGTAGTCTGTCGCGTAATCTTCCAAAGAGGCAAAAGCCTGTTGCGAGTGACGCTCTGTCTGGGTACGCAGACTCATGATGATGTCGACTTCATCTATGATCTCTTTGATATTATAGGTGGACCGAAGGGGTGTTGAAGGCATAAAATGGGGCGGTGCGACCAGGATCACTTCGATGCCGAAACGTTGCAGAAGCTCCATGTTTGAGTTGGCGACACGGGAGTTTTTGATATCACCTACGATCGCAAGTTTTTTGCCTTTGATATCTCCGTTAAAGTGGTTACGGATCGTAAAAAGGTCTAATAGAGCCTGGCTGGGATGGGCATGGGCCCCGTCACCGGCATTGATAATAGAGGCCTGGACATGGTCCGAGATCGCTCTGGGAACTCCGGAGTTTTCATGACGGACGATGATGGCATCGGGCCCCATGGCGTCAAGATTGGCTGCCGTATCGAAAAGGGTCTCCCCTTTTTTGGTAGAGCTTTTGGCCACATCGAGGTGTACGACACTGGCACCCAGCCTCTTGGCCGCTACTTCAAAGGAGCTTCGGGTACGTGTAGAGTTTTCGAAAAATAGTGTGATGATAAGTTTGTTTTTAAGATAGTCGTGAAATTTTCCATCTAAAAATGTTTGGGCATCTTTAAAAAGTGATTCAATCTCTTCTACAGTGAGATCATCGGTTCTAATTAGCGATGGATTCATACAATTCCTTACTTCAAATAATAGCGTATTGTAACATAATGAGGGGCTTTAAAGCGTATAAAAAAAGTGGAAAGTTTTCACCGATTTACAAAATATTTAGAAAAACTTGGATAAACTGGACAAATTTTATTTGCAAGGCTTTTTAATGACGTTAGACGTAGTAGCAATTCAGAAAATTCTTCCCCACAGATATCCTTTCCTTCTTATCGACCGTGTAGACAGTGTCGTTGTCGGTGAAGGTATCGAAGCATATAAGAACGTTAGTATTTCTGAACCTATTTTCGAAGGGCACTTCCCCGGACACCCGATTTACCCCGGTGTTATGATTTTGGAAGGTATGGCTCAAGCGGGTGGTGTTCTGGCTTTTGAAACGATGAAGAGCAAAGATGCCGATTTGAACGTTGAAGAAAAAGTAGTCTACTTTATGAGTATCGACAAAGCGAAGTTCAGAAGCCCGGTTAAACCGGGAGACAAGCTGGTCTATAAGATCTCGGTTATTAAAAACAAAGGTACGGTCTGGGTTTTTGACGGGAAGGCATATGTTGATGATCAACTTGTCTCCGAGGCAGAACTTAAAGCTATGATTATGGATAAATAACAGTATGAGAAATACAGTTATCGCGCCGACAGCTATTGTAGAAGAAGGTGCCATTATCGGTAACAATGTTACTATTGCCGGCAATGTTTTTATCTCCAAAGAGGCTATTATCGGCGATGGAACGACGATCGACCACGGTGCCTGCATCTACGGTAAGACAACCATCGGTAAAAACAACCATATCTTCTCTTATGCGGTGTTGGGATCGGTTCCCCAGGATCTGAAATTCAAGGGCGAAGATGTCCAACTGGTCATCGGAGACAACAATACCATTCGCGAGTTTACCCTTTTTAACCCCGGAACAGAGGGGGGCGGCAGTATCACCCGTGTCGGCAATAACAACCTTTTTATGGGTTACGTTCACCTGGGACATGATGTCCAGATCGGTGACAACTGTATCCTGGCCAATGCTGCAACGCTGGCAGGTCATGTGGAACTGGGCGATCATGTCGTTATCGGCGGTATGACACCGATTCATCAGTTTTGTAAGATCGGTTCTTACGCAATGGTCGCCGGAGGGTCGGTATTGACCCAAGATCTGCCTCCATATTGTATGGCCGAGGGAAATCGTGCTAAACTACGGGGATTGAATCTGACCGGCTTGAGACGAAATCTTGAAAGTAAAGATGAGATCAATGCGTTGCGTGTAGCCTATAAAGAACTTTTTGAACGTGGAAAACCGTTGGCGCAAACAGCAAAAGAACTTTTGGAATCAAGCAATTCAGAGAGTGTGAAAAATATTGCACAGTTTGTGCTTGAGACAAAACGCGGTATCAACTTTGATAGAAAAGAGACCGCGTCTGAGGAAAAATAGTGATTGAACGACATTGTAGTTTTTGTAAATCGGTAGAGAGTGAAAGTAATCCTTTGATTGCAGGTGACGGTGTCTATATTTGTGAACACTGTATCGTAAACGGATATAAGATCCTTTTCGGTGACCAGGAAGAGGGGGAGACAGCAGAGGCGGAGAACAGTCACGACTTTAAAGTACTCTTTCCCAAAGAGCTGCATAGCTTTTTAAATGAGTATGTGATCGGTCAGGAACATGCAAAGAAGATCTTGTCTGTCGCCGTATACAACCACTTTAAAAGAACACTCAAGCAGGACCATCTTGCTGATGATGATACCGAGATTTCCAAATCGAATATCCTGCTTATCGGACCTACCGGTTCAGGTAAGACGCTGATGGCACAGACGATCGCCAGAGTACTTAATGTGCCGATCGCCATTGCCGATGCGACCAGTCTTACGGAAGCGGGATATGTGGGTGAAGATGTCGAAAACATCCTGACCAAACTGCTTCAGGCGGCTGACGGGGACGTAGAACGTGCCCAGCACGGTATCGTTTTTATCGATGAGATCGACAAGATCTCGCGTATGAGTGAAAACCGTTCGATCACACGCGACGTTTCGGGCGAGGGCGTTCAGCAGGCACTGCTTAAGATCATCGAAGGAAGCCAGGTCAATATCCCGCCTAAAGGGGGACGCAAGCATCCGAACCAGGACTTTATCCAGATCGATAC
>JBFEYF010000232.1:0-3182 GCA_041562295.1 Sulfurimonadaceae bacterium | reverse complement strand
TTCATGAATTCGCATTTACCGATAATGGTAGCACCGCACTCTTGACTTATCGTATTAAGCTTGACTAATGGGGTATTTCCGATCAGTTGTGTTACATCGTTGGCTATATTCATAAAAATCTCTGTCAGTGAATTATGGTTGTTATATTGTAGTCAAATTAATTAAATCGAATCTAAAAATTGTAAACTGCATCCTGTTTTAGGGCATAAAAGGGATATTTGGCGGCCGGGTCAGTACCCGATCACCATACTTTGCGAGCCGTTGACACTGTGAAGTACTGTCACGCCATGCCGTTTGGCATAAAGCTGGATCAGCAGTTTTTGCAGGGTCGGTTCGGTCGAAGGGACAAACCATGCATTGTTGCTAATAGCCACGATATATTTGATCCCGCCTCTATAAAAGAGCTCATAGGTGGCTTCGTAGCAGATGGCGTTGCGAAGTTTCTCTCCCTGAACCTCAAAGTCGGTCGGCGCATCGGCTGTCTTGAAGTCGTTGCCGCCGTCAAAAAAAGCCTTATTGATAAGGTCTCTAAGAAACTTGGGCAAAGGGATATACTCTCCAAAAGGGACCAGGATCATCTTTTTGGCGATCTGCTCATTACCCCCGCTGTAAAAGTAGGTAGCGTTATAGGCGTTTTCATCTTCCCAAAGAAGAGCCCCGATGATGATATCGATCTCCTGGCTGAACACTTTGAGCTGCTTTTGCAGATGGGGGTTGAGATTAAGATAGAGAGGCATCGTCGATTCGGGCAGTACGATCAGCTTTTTGCCCTCATGGATCGCCTGGGCGATATAGGCAAAGTTCATCAAAACGATACGGCGGCGTTCGCCGGGAAGCCACTTCTTGCTCTGATCCAGGCTGGTCTGGACGACTTTGGTATCCAGGGGAAGTTTGGGACTTTTCTGTTCAGATGAGTAGTCAACAGCCCCGACAAGCAGCAAAAGCAGGGCCGGATGCCAGCGTCTCTCTTTGAAATAGACGACCAGGGCCAGAGTCGCCAGGATCAGGGCAAACTGCCACAGCTGGATACCGAAATAGGTATGGATAAACGGCAGTTCGGGCTTGAACCAGTTAAAAGAGAGGGGTTCGTAAAAGATCAGGCCGAAAAAGAGCGGCATCCGCAGCAAAGGGTGGGAGACAAACCCGATGAGCCAGAAGATAAAGGTGTACCCCAGACTGAAAACGAGCGAGATCAGCGGGATCATCCACCACATATCGACATAACGGAAACTAAACCCTACCCAGTAAAACCAGAAGGTCCCGATAAAAAATCCGGCTACGACCAGAGTCCCCTGGGAGGCTTTAAAGAGACGGTAATAGGCATAGAGAATGGCTAAAGAGTTCAGCAGTTCAAAACGCAGACCAAAATGCTCAAGGTAGATAAAGAGGGAAAAAAGGGCCCCTATCAGCAGACCCTCGCCGAACTGGCGGCGGTCAAACTTCAAAGAAGCAAGTATAAAACGGAGTCTGCTTCGTGGAAGCGTTTTATTTTTCATAATCGACGACGTGTGAACGCTCGGTCACCTCTTTGATAAAGGCGACGACTTCCATATGGTCAGGGTGGACGGCATATTCGGCCAGATCCTTTTTGGTGTTGAACGTCGTATAGATAGAGAGGTCAAAGGCGCGCTCCGCCGTATCGAAGTTGATACCTGTCTCCATAGAGAGCAGCCCCTCGATCTTTTCGGGCAGGGCATTAAGCATCTGGACGGCTTTTTGGATGTTTTGGGCCTTACTCTCCTCTTTGAATTTAAACATAACGATATGTACGATCACACTTCATCCTTTTTTTGCCTGCATTGTATCGAAACTGCTTTGGAAATAGGGTAAATCATGGTAAAGTGACACAGAGTTTACGATAAGGTTTTAGAGGTGCAGAGAATACTTTTTTTGGAAGATGACCCGGTATTGGCCGATACCGTGATCGATCTTTTGGAAGATGAAGGTTTTGGAGTTGAGCATGTCAAAGAGGGTGAAGCGGCACTGGATAGAAGCTACGAAAACGACTATGACCTTTATCTCTTTGATGTCAATGTCCCGGGGGTTAACGGTTTTGAGCTGCTCAAAGCGTTAAGGGATGCCGATGACAAAACTCCTGCTTTTTTTATTACCGCGCTGGTGGATATCGCGTCGATCGGGTCGGGGTTTGCCTCGGGAGCGGACGACTACATCAAAAAGCCGTTTGACCCCGACGAACTGATAATCAGGATCAGGGCGAAACTTGCGCAGAGTGTACAGGCTATAGCCTACAAAGGCTTTTCGTATGATCCGGGCAGCAGGCAGCTGACACATGAGGGAAGCCCGGTGGATCTGGGTGAGATCCAAAAAGAGATCTTCCATCTTTTGATGACGCATCTGGGGCAGACGGTCGATAAAAGCCATTTTTTTGATGTGATGGAACAGCCGTCGGATCAGGCACTGAGGGTGCATATAACGAAATTGAAACAGCGTACGGGTCTGGAGATCAGTAACGTCCGCGGAGTGGGGTACCGGCTTGAAAAATCGTGAACAGGAATCCTTATTAAAAAGCTTTGCGCTCTTTTTCCTCTCGATGCAGCTGTTGACAGGGATCATCGCCTATCTTTTTTACCAGGGAGAGGTGAGCAACCGCAACGATGCACTCTTTTTGGAGATGCAAAACTACAGCCTGACACTGCAGGGAGATAAGTTCTCTATTGATATCGTCTCCAAAGAGGCCGCTACGCAAAACTATACCCTCTATGAAAAGGAGGGACTCTATGCTCTGTTTCCGATACCCGGGGTAGAGGATACACTGCTTAAGGTGACCTACTCCAAAGAGGCCCTGCAAAAAGAGCGATCCTCGATAGCGGTGACGATCTGGATCTATATGGCCGTCATTACTGTCGGACTGGTCGGACTGGCACTGCTGTTTACCCGCTACACCCTGCGGCCGATCCGTCAGTCGATGGCACTGCTTGAGGAGTTTTTAAAAGATATGATCCATGATCTGAATACTCCCGTTACCTCTATTCTGGTCAACAGCAGGCTTTTGAAAAAAAACTTCAAACCGCAGCGCATAGAGCGTATCGAGCTGGCGGCCAAGACCATCGGCTCTTTGCACCGTAACCTGGAAAGCTTCCTGCGCGATACACCCATGCAGGTTACGACGATCAATATGAAACGGCTGCTGCAGGAGCGCATCGACTATTTTGCATCCCTTT
>JBFEYF010000231.1:0-3183 GCA_041562295.1 Sulfurimonadaceae bacterium | reverse complement strand
GATGATTTTGCCGCGTTAGCGTGTCACACTTTTACCTGGGAAGAGTTTAAACCCTCCGCTTACGATCTGGTCGTCAACACCTCTTCTGCCGGCTTATCCGATGAGAACTATCCTATTGAGCTTTTTGTCCTACAGGAGCTCTTTAGAGCGTGCCGTTATGTAGCTGATGTCATCTACGGGAAAGTCACACCCTTTTTAAGATTGGCCCGGCAGATGGGTCGGCCCGCCATTGACGGAGAAGCGATGCTTATCGGACAGGGTGTCTTGGCCAATGAGCTTTTTACCCGAGGAAAGCTGCCTAAAGATAAGATACTTAAAGCGATGCAGGAGAGCTTCAGACTCTCATGAATATCCTTGTAGTTTTTACCGGAGGCACCATAGGAAGCACTACCCAAGAGCATACGACAGCACCGGATAAGAAGGCCTCCTATGCACTTTTAGATCACTTCAAGCAGACGTGTTCTAATGATGCTGTGCATTTTACGGTCATCTCTCCCTTACAGATCCTAAGCGAAACCTTAAAGCCTCAGCACTGGACGACTCTGATCGACGCTATAAGGTCGCAAAACCTCTCCTCCTTCGACGGGATCATCATCACGCACGGGACTGATACCCTCGCATTGACAGCCCATGCGCTTTTTCATACGATGGGAAACATCGATCTGCCTGTGCTACTGGTATCCAGCCATCTGCCGCCGCACCATCCTCAGACCAACGCCCATGTCAATTTTGCCGCTTCGATTGCTTTTATTAAAAAGCGTGTTGCGAACGGGATCTTTGTAGCCTACCAAAACCCCGGCAGTGATGACGTATCTATTTTTCGCGCAGAGACGATTACGCAGTCTCCGCAACTGAGCTCACACTTTTTCGGAATCAGCGCACCGGCGTACCGTTACGAAAACGGTACCTTCAAAGAGAATGTTGAGCTTCTGGTACCGGGTATGTCACAGACGACGGGGCTCAATCCGCATTTTTGTGACCGGCTGCTTTATATCAGACCCTACCCCGGCATCGATTACCGCCATTTTTCGCTCAAGCATACCCGTTTCGTCTTGCATGACCTCTACCACTCCGGTACCTGTGATACACAAAACCTGCTCCCCTTTATCGAAAGATGCCGCAACGAAGGGGTAGCACTCTATATGGCACCGATCTCTAAACAGGAAGATTACTACGAGACGACCAAAGCCTTGCAGGACAAAGGGGTCAGATTCCTTTATGATATGCCCATTGAAGCGGCCATGACCAAACTGATGCTTCTGTACGGCAACTTCGATTCACAGCAGGAGATCGACCCCTTTTTGTAAAGAGATTTACCCTTTAAAGAAGCGGTCAAAGGCCAAAAGCATCACCGGCAGGACAAAAAGATCTGTGGCGAGGGAGAAGATCATCAGCATCGCACCGTAAGCTCCGATCAGCTGCAGCGTAAAGAGTGATGTCATCGTCAGGGAGATAAAGACGGTCGCCAAGATCAAAGAACCGATAATCACAGGGATACCGGCATAAAAGAACATGATCTCCAGGCTGTGTTTTTGGGTACGCCCGAAGTAGCGCCCCCTGAAATATTTATAGGCAAAATGAACCGTTGCATCCGAGCCTAAAGCCAAAGCGATCGTCATAGCGATCAAAGCTTCGATCGTTAAAGGGAGTCCCAATAAAAAGATGATGACACCGAACCAGGCAATCGGAATGGCATTGACCATAAACCCTACAAGGATCATCTCCTTGCTTCTAAAGATACGGCTCATAATCAGCCCGATCAGAAGCAGTGCGGTAAAAAGCGATCCTGCCAAAATGATACTCATCGACTCTTTGGCCTGGTTGACCAGGGAGTCGACATCGGTCAGATAAAGATCCAGTCCCTTTTGATGCTGCATCCACTCCAAGAGTGATGACTTATTGACTTTTGTCGTATCAAAAGTGATCACCAGGCGAAGCGCATCTTTATCGATAAACTTCTGCTCCAGGCCGTACAGCTGCATAAACATAGAGGCTTCCATAAAGTAAGCCTCGTTCAACGCCTCTTTGGGATAATTCGCTTTATGGACACTCTCTACGACCGAAGCGACAGAATTGATTTTGACACTCCGGGAAAAGTGTTTGCGCATCTCTTTTTCAAACTGGCTGATCTTTTTTACCAGGGGCAGATCGAGTTCATATAGCGGCAGTTTGGCGGTAATGACACCCGATTTTTGGCTGTTGGTAAAGAGCTGCTTCTCCCCGAAGGAGAGCTGATACGCTCCGATAAGAATAAGCATCAGGGTCACGATCAAAAAGAGTTTGAGATACCTGACATTAAAATGCATCTCCCGCTGCGCAAAGGCATAACACATCTTGGCAAAGCCCACACGCGGATGCTTGACCTTGAAAAAGCTCAAAAGCGCCGGCAGCAGCGTAAGGTTAAGCAGATAGGTCAGGATCGATGCCCCGATGACACTCATACTCAAGTGACGTATGATCGTCGAATCGACAAAGAGCAGCGCACCCAATCCAAAGACCGTAATGATCGAAGTCCACATCGCGGGATAGAGGTTACGGTTGATCGTCTTTTTCATCGCCCGGCGTACATCCGCTTTATACTGGGATACATGCCACCGGTAGTAAAAATAGAGATAATCGACCAGGGAGATGGAGATGACGATGAGTGCCGTAGACAGATGCAGTACATGCATACCCGAAAAGATCGCATTGAGGTAGATCGTTCCCATAAGGGTCATCGTCACGATCAAAAGTGCCACCATGGCAGCGACGTAGTTTTTAAACAAGGTTCTAAAAAGAAGCAGTATCGAAAAGACTATCGCAAAGATATAGATGAAGTAGTCACTCCACAGCGCTTTAAAGTTGGGCTGGGAGTAGACATAGCTAAATCCGATATCCTCTGCCTTGATATAGATCGGTTTCTTGGCATAGATATAAAAATGAAGCTTCATCTGCCCTTTGTCGGTCATCTCCAGGTAGTGCTGAGGCAAGAGGCTGATCATCTGCCTAATCGCCTTGGCATCCAGACTCTTCAGAGAGACACTTTTTACCAGTGCCGAATCCGGGATCAAGACATCATTATAGATCTTTTTAAATTCAAGCAGCGAATCAAGCCCCAGGACGCCGGAGTAAGCCATCAACCGTTTTTGCATCGCCTGAATCGCTTCAAGATTCTTTTGGTCCAGCTGATCAAGCGTGATGGTC
>JBFEYF010000230.1:0-3207 GCA_041562295.1 Sulfurimonadaceae bacterium | reverse complement strand
TATTGATGAAAAGTGTGAGCAAATGATGGAGGTTTGGAGAGGCTATGATAAAACGGGACTTACGCTCCCGTTTCATTCAGCTTTTGCACTGTGCAGTTTATAAAAGTAGGAGAAGACCCCCAGTAAGACCGCCAAAGAGAGAATCAGCAGTGATGCGTAGGGCAGATCTTTATAATCACTGATCGAGATCTTGAACACAACCAGTAAGGCCTCGATCAGCAGTGCGATGATAATCGATACCGAAAAGTTCAACAGCGTCTTGGTCTTGACACCCTCTTTGAGCTGCTGGGTTTTGGGCAGAACCTCCTGTTCCAGGATCGTTTTGCCCAGATCATAAACCGCCAATCCCAAAGTCAGGGCGATCACCGGTTTAAAGACGGTATCCAGACTCATACCGGCTGTCCCGAAAAGGTAGGTGCCGAATGTATAAAACCCGTACAGCACCACAAAGATACCGAAAAAGATCAGGCCGCCCCCGATGAGGGTATAGGCATAGCGGTTCAGACGGTTAAAACCTTTTTGTCCTGCAATCAGCCAAAAACGCTCCAAAAGCGAACGCAGCTTAAAGTCCAAAAAGATAAACCCCTCGCTCGTTCTAAACGCCAGGGTCATACACAGTTTCCCCGTTGCGGTGGAGATATAGGGATCGCTAAACTCATAACGTACACCCTGCTCTTTTAAGAGGTAACTGCGGCTGATACCCTCTTTGGTGCGATCCTGGGATTTTCTAAAATAGTTGGGAGAGTTTTGGACCAGCCCATCATCACAGCTGTAGACCAGTTCCAGACTGGGAAACGCGCTAAAAAGCTGATCGATCGGCTGCTTGTTATAAAGGTCAATCTGTTCCAGCGAGGAGAGTATGAATTTTTGTATCAACTCTTTATTGGCGTTATAGACGGCTACCAAATCCTGCATGACCTACTCCTTGCACTCTTTTTGGTGTTAGTTCCGATGATTATAACGCTATTTTCACCTCTTCAAAGTGTCGGTGTGGTGATTTTTTCATCTTTTTGCTGTTACATCAGCACCCTCTTGATAAACAGCGCTCCATATTAATAAGCTTATTTTATAACTTCGTAAGTGCGTTTGACCTAAAATAGCGACTATAGAAGATAAAGGCACATTATGAATGATCAGATCATGATCGGGCGGCAGCCTATCGTTGATTTAAATGGTTCCATCATCGGCTACGAACTGCTTTTCCGTTCGTATGACCAACAGGCAAATGAGATCACTGATGAGCGTTTTGCGACTGCAAAAGTGGTCACGGACGCGCTCCACGGTGTCGGTCTTGATGAACTGATCGGCAATAAAAGTGCCTTTATCAACGTCGATAAAACCTTTTTGTTAAACCCTGCTATCGAAGCGATCCCGACAGACCGCTTTATCTTTGAGATCCTTGAGACGGTCCATATCGATGAGGAAGTACTCAATCGTGTCAAACAGCTGCATGAACAGGGTTTTGTCTTTGCCCTGGATGACCTGGACTTTTCCCAGGAGCAGTTTGACAACGCCGAAAAACTGCTTCCCTATATCTCCATCATCAAAGTCGACCTGATTGCCTGCGGTACGGTTGACGCCTTCCGTGACAAGATCGATTTTTTTAAGGGGCACAACATTGAGCTTCTGGCCGAGAAGGTCGAGGACCAGCAGCAGTATGCCAAATGTCTGGAGCACGGTTTTAGCTATTTTCAGGGCTACTTTTTTGCCAAGCCCGAGATCATAGAAAGCAAAAAGGTCAACCCGAACCGACTCGCTATCGTCAAAGTGATCAAACATATCATCGCCAACGAACCGCCGGCTGTTATCGAGGAGGAGATCGTCAAATCCCCGGAGATCTCGATCAACCTGCTGCGCTATCTCAACTCTGCCTCCTTCGGTATCAAAAGGGAGATCAACTCGATAAAGCAGGCGATCTCGCTGTTGGGTATGCAGCCGTTGATGAAGCTGATGACCCTGCTGCTTTACTCCATCCCCGACGAAAACGCCAAGTATACCCATCCGCTTTTGGAAACGGTACTGGTGCGTGCAGAGCTTATGAAACAGCTTATGATGCAGCTAGGCGGGAAAGAGGCGGCTGAGAAGGCTTACTTTACGGGGATGATCTCGATGCTGGATGCTATTTTAAATAACGACATGGAAAACATCCTCAAAGATATGAGTTTCAGTGACGATATCCAAAAAGCGGTCTTGAACCACGAAGAACAGCTCGGAGAGATACTCAAACTTGCCAAGTGTCTGGAATCCAATCTCCCTCAAAAGAAACTGGAGAGTTGTCACCAGCTCAAAATCAATAAAGAGCACCTCATCACTTCGGTCAATAACGCTTACATGCGGACCACCCTCTTAATGCGGGAACTGTCGTTATAGTTCATTACTTTAACCTCATCCTAATCTCTACAGAGTATAATGCGCACTATTAAAGAGCCTGCTCTTTAAAACATTTTGATCTTACAAAGGAGAAGTAATGAGTAGCGATAATAAAAAATATCGTCCCTTTAATCGTGTCAGCATACCTGATCGTACCTGGCCCGATGCGGTGATCGACAAAGCTCCGTTATGGTGTAGCGTCGATCTGCGTGACGGCAATCAAGCCTTGATCACACCCATGAACTTAGAACAGAAAATCGAGCTATTCAACCTCCTCGTAAAGATCGGTTTTAAAGATATCGAGGTAGGTTTTCCCAGTGCATCGGCAGTAGAGTTCGAATTTTTAAGAACCCTGGTCGAGAAGAAGCTGATTCCCGATGATGTACGTATCCAGGTATTGGTCCAGGCGAGAGAGCATTTGATCGAAAAGACATTTGAATCTTTAAAGGGTGTCAAAAAAGCGATCATCCACCTTTACAACTCGACCTCCGTAGCGCAGCGTAAGATAGTATTTGGAAAGAGTCAAGAGGAGATCATCGATATCGCCTTGCAGGGTGTCGATCTGATCAAGAAGTTTGAAAGCACGACCGATACCGAGATCTTCTTGGAGTACTCTCCGGAGAGTTTTACGGGAACCGAGGTGGAGTTTGCAGCCGAGATCTGTAATGCGGTCACGGCACGCTGGGGTATCAGTAAAGAGCGCCCGGTTATTATCAACCTTCCGGCGACCGTAGAGATGGCTACGCCCAATACCTACGCCGACATGATCGAGTGGATGGGACGCCATTTGGACAACCGAGAGCATGTCTTGATCTCTACCCATACCCACAACGACCG
>JBFEYF010000229.1:0-3245 GCA_041562295.1 Sulfurimonadaceae bacterium | reverse complement strand
CCGATTTTTGAGACCATACTCTTGAACTTTTCCACCTCTGCCCCTCTTTTTTTATAAGAGCATTGTATCATCTGTCGCCTAAAGATGATCCCCGAAAGCGGTTTCTTTTTCCTTTAAACAAAAGTTTCACTATAATAGGAGTGAAAGAAGAGGAACCTATCATGATCCGTTCGCTCACTGTATCTATCAAATCTTACTACAAATCCGTCATTATGGTCCTAGCCATTATCATAACGTCCTACGGCTTTATCAGTTTCAGCTTCGGGATCGCCTTTCGGATGACGACACTTTATACGCCGATGCAAAATGCTATGCTGAACCTCCAGGTTGAAGCGACCAAGGCCCACCTCTGGTTCGAAGAGATTATCTCGGGTGACGAAACAGAGAAGTATGTGACCGTCGAACACCATATTGATGCGGCTATCGGTTATGCCCGGGTACTTCTTGACGGAGGCGATCTTAAGCAGACCCGTTACCTTGCCGTCGAAGACCCCGGGGTAGAGTCAGATCTGCGTTATATTCTCAATCAGCTCCTATCCTTTCAGCAGATCATCCAAAAACGTTACGCTCATGCCGCTACCTCGGGCATCGGAAGCTCCTACGATCAACAGCTTGATGCCCACTTTGCCAACCTGATCAAACGCTCCAATCTGGTCATCGACAAACTTGCTTCCGTTATCTCCCGGGAGCAGCACACCTATAGACTCAGCTATTACTGGTCACTCACAACTGTCTTTTTTATCATCATCGCGCTGGCGGCACTCTACTTTTGGTATGAGCGTGACAGGCATCAAAAAGAGCGCTTTTTGCAGCAGCAGTCCCGCTTGGCTGCTATGGGAGAGATGGTCGGCAATATCGCCCACCAGTGGCGCCAGCCGCTTAACAGTCTGGGGCTGATCCTTCAGAAACTGCCGCTTTTACAAGAGCGCGGCAAGCTCACGGATGAGAAGCTAACGGCCAGCGTCGCCAACGGTATGGATCTGATCCACAACATGTCCCAGACGATTGATGACTTCCGCTATTTTTTCAGCCACAACCGCGGCAAATCGCAACTTCTGCTCCAAGAGGTGATCGACGAAGCGCTGACGATCACCTCGGCACTTTTTTCCAAAAACCGCATCCTTCATGAAGTGAAGGTCTCCGACCCCGACCTGATGCAAAAAAGCTTTCCGGGAGAGCTGACACAGGTTTTGGTCAACCTGCTTCATAATGCCATTGATGCGTTCGAGGAGCATCCGCCCGCACAGGCAAAGGTCGTTGTCGAGATCTATAAAGAGCAGAACAACCTCTGCACCGTTGTCTCAGATAACGCCGGGGGTATTCCCCAAACCGTTATCTCAAAGATCTTTGACCCCTACTTCTCAACCAAAGAGGAAGGCAAAGGTACCGGCATCGGTCTGTATATGTCAAAAGTGATTGTGGAGGAGCATATCAAAGGTGAGTTACATGCGGTCAATACGCAGGACGGAGCCTCCTTTATTATCAGGCTCCCCTTGGCGCAGTAGTTACTTGGGTTCCTGGATCATCTTATAAAAGTAGCCCAGCCCGACAAACATGATCGTGGTACCGATAAGCAGGTAAAAAGCTGACAGCATCTGGGTATAATCGTCCAACGTTATCTTAAAGACCACCATCAGTGTCTCGATAGAGAGCGCGATGACAATAGAGATCAAAAACTTGCCCAACACCTTATACTGCTTGTCTTCGGGATGGCTAAAGGACTGAAACAGTACCTCATGTTCAAAGATCTGCTTGGCCAGGTCAAAGATCGCCAATCCCAGTGTGATCGCGATGATCGACTTGAAGATATCATGCAGGAAGTTGATATCCCCTTTGACAAAGATGATCGAGACGAACTTGTACCCTCCGTAGAGGATCAGCATAATCGAAACGGCGGACAAAAAAAGTGCCCCCAAGGCATAGATATAACGCTTGTAGCGGTCATACACACTGTTATGTTCGATCAGTTTGAGAGCTTCAAGAAGCTGGATCAGGTTAATATCGAAGATCTTATATTTATCACCTGAGGCAACGACGACAGAGATACTCGCTTTTCCCGTACGGTAATGGATATAGGGATTGGAGATGTACATCCCCTTTTCATCCAGATTCAGCTTGACAAAATAGTGGCTTTTATCACTGTTGATCCCGTGGACATCCTTCTCCCGGCGGCATACGATCGGACTGATCTGGTGAAAATCTTTATCGACTTCGTACATCAGCTGGATAAAGTTGTGCTTTTTTAAAATCGTATCGGCACTCTCCATATAATCTTCCGGCAGGCTTGCCACCAGTGCAGAGATGAAGTTTTCGATCGTGATCTGGTTCTTTTTATAGATATTGATAACTTCTTTCACGTAGTTTCCCTCTTAAAATAAGTGATCCATTGTATCGTAAACTTATAGGGTATTTAATGATCTGAGATAACTCTAAAGCATAATTTTTCAAATCGCTACCAAATTCAACGATCTTTATACCCATTAAAAGCTCCTCTAATCTATTTTGTCTATAATTGCAGCAATACATCTACAGGAACGACTATGAGAATCATACTTTTGGGAGCTCCGGGTGCCGGGAAAGGTACACAGGCTCAATTCTTGACTAAAAAATTCAACATCCCTCAAATCTCTACGGGAGATATGCTTCGTGCCGCGATCAAAGCGGGTACGGAACTGGGTAAAAAAGCCAAAGCGGCTATCGATGCGGGACAGCTGGTAACAGATGATATCATCATCGGTATGGTACAAGACCGTATCAAGGAAGAGGATTGCAAAAACGGCTATCTTCTGGACGGATTCCCAAGAACCCTACCCCAGGCAGATGCAGTAACGCAGGCCGGGATCCAGATCGATGCGGTGATCGAGATCGACGTACCGGATGAAGAGATCGTCAGCCGTATGTCGGGACGCCGTGCGCACCTTGCTTCCGGACGTACCTACCACATCGTCTACAACCCGCCGAAAGTCGAAGGCAAAGATGACGAGACAGGAGAAGATCTGGTACAGCGTGATGATGACAAAGAAGAGGTCGTCAAAGAGCGCCTTAACGTCTACCACGAACTGACGCAGCCGCTGATCGGCTACTACAAAGAGCAGGCAGCAAAAAACAGCGCGCTTACCTATATCACGGTTGACGGTACCGCGCATATCGACGAAGTCGAAGCGGCTATCAACGCCCAATTAAACTAAACGTTTATCTTTTTCTTCGCTCTAAAGCTTTCGGGCTTTAGAACTCTTTCACTCTTT
>JBFEYF010000228.1:0-3263 GCA_041562295.1 Sulfurimonadaceae bacterium | reverse complement strand
TATAAAATTTTTGTTTTAGGAAGAGCCATGCAATTTCAAACCGTTCTTGAACACGATTGTCAGCACAAAAGCTACTGCAGTTTTTCAAAAACCGTATGTATAGAGACTGATTTTGGCAAGCGCTGTTTAATGAAGACGGCTTCATTGCAGGAGATGCCTTTAATGAAGGTGATCAAAGAGCGCCTCGAAAAAGATGCTTAACGTTCTCTCTACAGCATCCTTAGTGCTGCTTGGATCAGCTGATCGCCCGTTGTGATACTTTTGGCATTGGCATCAAAGGCCTTTTGCATCACAATAAGCTGTGTCAGTGCCTCTGCCGTAGAGGTATTGGCTTTTTCCAGGGCATGAGACTTCAGCTTGGTTCCTAAAGTGGCTCGCCCTTGGCTGTCACTGTAAAAGATCGGCTCCCCGCTGTTTGAACTCGCAGCAAAACGGTTATCCCCCAGTTTTGTCAGACCCTGATCATTTTGAAAATGGTACAAGGCGATACGCCCTACCGCGGAAGCGTGCCCGTTATCAAAGTTGCCCACTACATGACCGTCCTCGTCCACATGATATCCGATAAGATTACCCGCAGGGATACCGTCAGCCGTGATATCATTACTGATATTGCTGTTGGCAATAGCTAAAAGCGAGCCTGTAGCACTGCCAAGATCAAGCTGGATCTTGGTCCCGGCATTGTCTATGACCGGTGCCTTGTAGCTTTTGAGTCCCCCGTTACTTCCGAAAACCAGCGGTGTCGGTTCCGCTTCGAAAAGCAGCTTGTCCTTTTGGTCTTTGATGGAGACTTTCATGGTCCACCGTGCACCGTACTCGGGCTGTTCCAGATCTTTTTCAAACCGGATCATCAGTTTATGCTCTTCACCCTTGTCTGTAATGATCTTGGTACCGAACTTGCCGACAACCCCTTCGACACCCAGATTACCGTGCAGTGTCACCTTTTTGGTCGGAACAGCTCCCAGTATAAGGTTTTGGGGAAGATGCAACTTCTTCTGGCCGCCTTCCGTATCCAGCGGGATAAAGTTGGTCACCTCCTTGATGATACCGTCTTCGTTGATGTTTCGGTTCATCGTACCCATCAGGTAGGCACCCTCGGCATTGACCACATCACCGTTGACATTAAACATGAAGTTACCGTCGCGTGTAAACTGCAGCTGTTCCCCGTCACTGGCTAAAACACCGAACCACCCTTCACCCATGATAGCCACATCCAGGTCTCTTTCGCTGTTGACGATACTCCCCTGCTTCATACTGATCGCACTGGAGTTTGCCCGCGAACCGAACCCCTGATCCGACTGGATCGGTCCCGCATTATCGATCTGCGCCAGTTTATTGGTAAAGATCTCGGCAAACTGCGGGATATTCGCTTTATAACCGTTCGTACCGATATTGGCGATATTGTTGGCCCAGCTGTCGATACCGAACTGCTGCGTTTTCGTTCCCGAGACCCCGTTATAAAATGCTCTGTTCATCTTCTTCTACCTAGGAGCGGCTCTCCGCCTCGTAAATCTCTTTAACCATCTTGTACGGCACATACTGGGACCCGAGTTTGAGCATCGTTTTGCCCTCGTCAAACTTGATCGAGCTGATCGGGTAGACACCTACAGCCGTCTCCCCTTTAAAGCCTTTAGGCGTCGTATAAGTGGCTACGACATGATACGATCCCTCTTTGGCACGCATACCTTCAGCGGTCTCGCCGTCCCAGCTAAAGCGGTTGACACCTTTTTTGGCATCTTCGATATTGATCGTGCGCACCACATTACCCAGGGTATCCTTGACCTCGATCGTACCCTTTTTAACATCGCTAGGCAGATACATCTCAAACGAGGCGGTACCGTTTTCTGGCAAGATCACCTCATCGTTACCTAGATTGGCGATTTTTCCCATCGCACCGACGGTCGTAAACTGCATCGAAGAGGCCAGTGACGTCGAAAGATCACTCAGTGCCTTGTTGGTATTGGTTGCCGCTTCAAGACTTGCCAACTCAGATGTCTGCGAGAGAATCTTGTCGGTCTCTACCGGTGCCGTCGGATCCTGGTGTTCAAGCTCCACCAAAAGAAGCTTTAAAAACTCATCTTTTCCCAGCTGTCCCTGCGGGTTTTCAACCTGTCCTTTGCCCAGCTTTTTCGCCGCGGCCTGGACATCGATCCCTGCCCCCTGGGTTCCTGCTATATTAACTGCCATCATTCATCCTTGAAGTTGTTCTATACGTATCGCGGTACGACGATCTCTAGCAGATCGATATCATCTGCGAACTTAGCCATCTCGGCGTACTTTTCCTGAGTCGAGTGGTGACGCTGCTGCTGTTGGTCAGGGTTTCGGTCCTGCCCGTTGGAACTGAAGTTCATCGTCGAATCCCCCAGTCCAGCATTGCTCAGTGCCGCTTTGAGATCGGAACTGTTTTGCTGCAACAGCCCCAGAGCCTGGCTGTTGGAAGAGAGGTTGATGTGGACATTATTGCCGCGTTGGACCATGACCACATCGATCTCACCCAGGCGTTCCGGGTTGAGTTTCATTGAAATCTTGGTAAAAGGGGGCTTGTAGTTCTCCATCGCCTCCTTGATATCACTGCTTAACTGGCTGACCAGCTGTCTGGCTTCTGCCATCTTGGCACCCAGGTTGGTTTCCGCTTTTTGTACCACGTCACTCTTGGCAGAGGCCGTATGCGTATTCTCTACGGAGTTTTTACCTTCGGAGAGTGTCTCCCCCTTAGCCTCTTGGCCCTCTTTTTCTGCCAGCATCTGCTCTAGGGGAGAGCCTTTGCCCTGTGTCTGCGTCTGGTTTTGTGTCACGCTCTCACCGCTTTTTACCTGGGAAGGAAGTTCCGCTTTGGATGCCAACTCTTTGGCAGAGCTTTTTGCATCAGACTTCTCGATCTTACTCTCTTTCTCGCGCTCTTTCGATGTAGAAGGTGTCATTTTAGTCGTAGATGCCGCAGTTGCTGTTGCTACAGGACTCTTCTCTTTAGCTGCCACCTCGCCCTGCTCTTTTACGATTTCCTGGGCACTCTCTAAACCGCTTTTCTTAACAAGTTCATCACTCTTTTTTTGTACCGCTGCATCACTCTTGTTTTGCTGTGATGCCAAAATCTTCTCTAAAGGGGACTTCGAACTCTCCGCACCCTCTTTTTTAGCAAGTTTTTTTATACCGGCAGATTGCTTTACATCCTCATCTAAGGCCTCCATAACGACCTGTGTACCGAGCGTCGGAAGCGGCATCTGAGACTTTTTCTTATCCAGTGCAGCCAAGAGTTCCTGGCTTAC
>JBFEYF010000227.1:0-3323 GCA_041562295.1 Sulfurimonadaceae bacterium | reverse complement strand
TTTTTCAAAGACGACGGCATAACTAAAAGATATTTTAGGCTCCTCGACAAGTCTAAAACCCACCTCCTCAGCAATAGCTACCGTATCTCGGAACTCGGCCCGACTTACATGTATTTTAGGTTCTGCTACCAGAAGCTTTCCCGCCCCCTTAAGAATCGTATGGACCTGCCTGAAAAAAACCGACTGATCAGGTGTCTCATGGACCATCCAAAACGCCAGGGCAAAATCGACTTTTTCTTTCACACCGATCTGTGTAGCATCACATAACAGCGGTGATATGACACTGATAACACCTGCTTTCTGGGCACGTTTAAGTAGTCCCTCAAGCATCTTCTGTTGAATATCTACCGCAATAATTTTTCCGTGTATACCCACAATTTTGGCCATACCAACACTGAAGTAACCCATACCGCATCCAAGGTCTACAGCTGTCATCCCCTCCTTCAGGTAAGGGGTGCATATCTTTTCAGGGTCATGAAACAACCGCCTGAAAGGATTGTCAAAACTGTATACCAGCCACCATGGACAGACTTGATTTTTCATCAAAACACCTTATGCCTTCAAATCGCAGGGTAATTAGCAAGCAACAATCTATTCAACTATATCTAATTTCAAAATAAAATCCAAAGAGTGATGTAATGGCAAGGCGCCGACGAGAGAGCTTAGTCTACTAAGTGACCGAAGAGAGCAACGCAGCCAGTGCGTCGCTATTTGGGTTTTATTCGTTGCGCAGGACGGTTAAAGGATCTACTTCCCCCGCCTTCTTCGCCGGGTAAAACGACGACAGAAGCACGATAAAGAATGCTCCCGTGATGATAAAGAGAAAATCCCACGGGTTCAGATCAAGCGGCAGGTCGCTGGTACCGTAGACATCCTTGGGCAGCTGCACGATATCAAAAGTCGAAAGCACCCACATACCGCTAAAGCCCAACGCTATACCGATGGCGATACCCAAGATACCGATGATCACGCCCAGGCCCACGAAGAGCTTCTTGACCTCCTGCGGTGTCGCACCCAGGGTCAGCAGCAGCGCGATCTCGCTTCTGCGGTTCATCACCGTCATCAATAGCGAAGAGATGATATTGATCGCCGCCATCAAAATGATCAGCATCAGCACGATAAAAAGGGCCGTCTTCTCCATCTCGAGTGCCGCGAAGAAGTTGCCGTTTTGCTGCCACCATCCGATGATTGTCGCCGTCGGCGGAAGGGCCAGTTTGATCGTCTCGATCATCTTCATAGGGTCCTTGCTGTAGACGTGGATCCCGTTATATCTGCCTTCGGGCCACCCTTTTATCTTGCGTACCGACTCCAAAGAGGCGTAATGATACGCCTTGTCGTAGTTGGCAAGCCCCGAATCAAAGTACTCCTTGACCCGAAAACGTTTCATCTTCGGTGTCAGACTGAAACCGTTGGGTGAGACGTCGGTAAAGATATAGGTGAGTTTCTCACCCTTTTCAAGATAGTAGTCATCAAAGAGCCCCTTGCCGATGACGCTTTCAAACTTACCGATCGTCTCCCCGTTGAGCGCTTTTTTCAAAACCGGGTTGATCTTCATCTCATCTTCGAAATTGACTCCGAAAAGCACTCCGCCGTCCATCTGTCCCGACTTGCGTGCAATCGTCTGGGTACGGATATAGGGTGAAAAGTTAAGTTCCGGAAAGCGTTTACGCAGACGCTGCAGCAGTTCGTCATCCACGCTGGATGAGAACTTGGGCAGGATCGTCAACGGGTAATTCATGATAAACAGGCGTTTTTCAAACTCCTTGCTCATCCCGTTCATCAGTGCCATCGCGATGATCAGCACCATGACCCCAAGCGCAATACCCAAAAAGGCCAGAAGTGCCGAAAGAAAGATAAAAGGCTGGTCCTTGTCAAAGCGCAGGTATCTGCGGACAAGGAAGGGGAGAAGTTTTTTGGCCTCTGTCTTAGGCATTCGCTACTGCACCGTTTTCGGCAAATGCACCCTTCTTGGGACCGCTTTGACCGCAGCAGTTTTTATACTTTTTGCCGCTGCCGCAAGGACAGGGATCGTTACGTTTGACCTTCTTGGCAGCCGGTGGCTCTTCATGGTTGGCGTGTGCCTGTTCCAAAGCCGCTTTCTCCTCGCTGAACGATTCACGCTGGGCTAACGCTTCCTGGTCAAACTGGATCAGCTGAAGCATCTTGATCGTCTCATGTTTGATCGTATGGGTAAATTCGTGGAAAAGATGAAAACTCTCTTTTTTATACTCTACCAGCGGATCTTTTTGGTTGTATCCGCGCAGACCGATACCGGTCTTCATCGTATCCATCTGGTACAGATGCTCTCTCCAGGCACCGTCTAAAGTCTTGAGGTAGACCTCTGTCTCGATATCGCGGCGCAGCTCTTCACCCAGAGGCGCCATCTTCTCTTCATACATCTGTCTAAAGACACCGGTCAAGGCGCCGGCAAGATCTTCGGCATCTTTGCCTGCAAGCTCCTGCGGATCGATCTCGACGCGCAGCTCTTCAGCCAGAAGCTGGGAGAGTTTTTCCAGGTTGAAGTCCTCCTGGACGCCCCCTTCATAGATCTCAGCCTCAGCCAGAAGGTTAAGGATGTACTCACTTCTGATCTCGTCGACCTTGGCGTTCATATTGTACGCAGGGTTAAGCAGGTCGTTTCTGAAACGGTAGACGATCTTACGCTGTTCGTTGGCTACGTCATCATACTCTACGACATGTTTACGCGATTCGAAATGGAGGTTCTCTACCTTCTTCTGTGCCTTTTCCACGGCACGGGTGACCATCTTGGACTCGATATACTCACCGTCTTTGATCCCCAGGCGCTCCATGATCACCTTGATACGGTCGGATCCGAAGATTCTCAAAAGGCTGTCCTCCAAAGAGAGGTAAAACTGGCTTACTCCCGGGTCTCCCTGACGTCCGGCACGGCCTCGCAGCTGGTTATCAATTCGGCGGTTCTCATGACGTTCGGTACCGATGATATAAAGACCGCCCATCGCTTTGATCTCGTCAGTCAGCTTGATGTCAACACCCCGACCGGCCATATTGGTAGCAACGGTCACGGCGCCTTTGACACCCGCTTTTTTAATGATCTCACCCTCTTGTTCGTGATGCTTGGCATTGAGTACCGTATGGGCGATCTTCTCTTTTTTCAGCAGGGCATGCAGCGCTTCGGACTTTTCAATCGATGCGGTACCGATAAGGATCGGCTGTCCCGTCTTGATAAGCTCCTTGACCTTGGCGATCACCGCTTCGAACTTCTCTCGCTCTGTTTTGTAGATCAGGTCATTAAGATCCTGACGTGCGATCGGCAGGTTGGTAGGGATCGAAATAACATCCAG
>JBFEYF010000226.1:0-3327 GCA_041562295.1 Sulfurimonadaceae bacterium | reverse complement strand
GATCATCTCTTG
This sequence comes from Sulfurimonadaceae bacterium, assembly GCA_041562295.1. Classification (GTDB taxonomy): domain Bacteria; phylum Campylobacterota; class Campylobacteria; order Campylobacterales; family Sulfurimonadaceae; genus JBFEYF01. Next base: position 3,315 of record JBFEYF010000226.1, on the reverse strand, counting down.
AATCGGATGGATAATGCCGAAGACGTTCGATACATGGGTCAGGGAGACAAAAGCGCCGGGGTGACGGGAAAGCAAGGTCTCAAAATGATCCATATCGGGTTGAAGGTTTTCATCTGTCGCGATGACCGAAATAGAGTCACTCTCAAAACCGATAAGATGCCAGGGGACGATGTTGGAGTGGTGTTCAAGTGAAGAGAGGATCAGATGGTCAAAGTTCCCTTTGACATACTCCTGGGCCACCATGTTGATCGACTCGGTCGTGCCTTTGGTAAAGACGATCTCTTCGGCTTCCTTGGCACCGATAAAATCCTTGACGACCGTACGGACGGTTTCATACTCTAGTGTAGCCTGGTTGCCTACACTGTGTGACCCCCGGTGGATATTGGCACAAAAGTGCGTATAGTAGCGGTTCATCGCATCCAGTACCCTTTGAGGCTTTTGGCTTGTCGCCGCAGAGTCCAGATAGACCAGATCGCTGTTTTGAAAAAAGGGGAACTGCTCTTTATACCGAAGCATCATCAACCCCCATACGTTTTTGGATCAACTCCCGGCTTCCTTGGTGTGCTATCTTTTCCAAAAACTCCTGGACAAATACATAGATTAGCAGCTGCCGCGACCGGGAAGGGGTCAAGCCCCTTGATTGCAAATAGTTTAAAGCCTCTTTATCCAAGGCCCCCACACTCACACCGTGTGACGCCTGCAGAGAATCGGTATAGATCTCCAAATGAGGCTTGGTATGTACCGTCGCCTTGTCACTTAAAAGCAGCGCTTTGCTGCTTTGTCTGGCCTGTGCACCTTCAGCACTGTTACGTATGATGCTCTTGGCATCAAAAACTGCGACCGCCGCATCAAAAAGAAGCTCTTTAAACTCCAAAAGGCTTACTGACGATCTCCCCAGATGTTCGATCCGGGCCGACACTACCTGATGCTGTTCCTCTTCCCCCCGGATCATACCGGATAAGGTCAGCGTTGCCGACTCCTGAAGTTGTGCCTCTAAAAAGTGCTGACAAAAACCGCTGCCGCTGCTAAAGAGATCTCCCCCGATCTGGCTTTGAGGGGCAAGCTCGTTTCTCTCATAGATGACCGCTTTGGCCTTCAGGTCAAGATCCTGCCAATGAAGCAGCTCCACAGAGGCATCAGCCTGGAGTGTCAGCTTTTTATCCATGATGACAACCCCCTCTTGGCCTCCCTGGAGGATCTCGATCAGCGACACCGCCACCCCTTCGGCGACACAGATATCTACACAGCTGCCCACAAGGCCGTTTTGAGAAAACCGGTAGTGAAGCATAAGCGGTCTGTCGAGCGCTTTGTCAATGCGCACTTTCAAGCGTTTGGGCGCAATCGGCTTTAGGATCTGCAAAAAAGCGTGCGGGCTCTCCCGGCGGTTCTCTTCAACAGTGATCGTCACTCCGTCGATATCGCTGTGTGAGCTTACTGTGCCATCTTCTATGATAAGTGTATGAAGATCATCAAAAGAGGGAAGCGCCGTAGGAGAGGGACAGACTTCGTCAAAGCTGTGCTGCAGCAGACGGTTGATCTTGGAAAAGCGCCACGCCTCATCTTTTGAAGAAGGAAAGCCGCTAAACCCTTTGATCGTATTGGCAAACTCAGTGAGTGTGTAGGATCTGCTCATACCCTTGCTCCTCCAGCTCAAATGCAAGCCTAGCCGTACCGCTTTTAGCTATGATCCCTTTATCCAGAATATGGACAAAATCGGCATCGATATACTCCAGCAGACGGCTGTAGTGTGTGACGATCACTATAGCCCGCTTGCCGTCACGCATCGCGTTGACCCCTTTGGCCACGATCTTCAGCGCATCGATATCAAGCCCCGAATCTATCTCGTCCAGGAGAATCAGCTCAGGGTTGAGCATCATCATCTGCAAGATCTCAAAACGCTTCTTCTCCCCGCCCGAAAAACCGACATTGAGTGAACGGTTGAGCATCCCTTCATCCATCTCCAAAAACGCCATCTTCTCTTTGAGCTTTTTCATAAATTCCGGGGCCTTTAACGGCTCCTCCCCGCGGAACTTCATCTGCTCACTTAAAGCCGTCTTGAGAAAATAGATACTGTTGAGCCCTTCGATCTCTATAGGGTTTTGAAAACTCATAAAAAGCCCTTTGGCCGCGCGTTCGTGCGGTGCCAGTGACAAAAGTTCCTCACCTTTATAAAAGACCCGGCCTTCGCTCTCACACTCATAAGAGCCCGCCAGTGCTTTTAAGAGTGTCGATTTACCCGTACCGTTGAGCCCCATGATCACATGCACCTCTCCGGCCTTGACATCCAGATCTATATGCTGAAGGATCTGCTTCTGCCCGATACGTACCTTCAGATCTTTAATTTGCAGTACCATCCTAACTCCTTTAACCGACACTTCCCTCTAAGCTGATCGCCAAAAGCTCCTTGGCTTCCACGGCAAACTCCATAGGAAGCTTGTTTAACACCTCTTTACAAAATCCGTTGACGATCAAAGCTACGGCGTGCTCGCTGTCCAGACCGCGGCTTTGGGCATAAAAGAGCTGCTCCTCGCTGATCTTTGAAGTCGTCGCTTCATGTTCGACCGTAGCGTTGGGGTTTTTGATGTCATGGTAGGGAAAGGTATGGGCCGCGCAATGGTTGCCGATGAGAAGCGAATCACACTGCGTATAGTTGCGGCTGCCCGAAGCTGAGGGCTTGACAGCCACCTCTCCCCGGTAAACGTTGACCCCGTTCATGGCTGATATCCCCTTGGAGATAATCGTCGAGCGTGTCTTCTTCCCGATATGGATCATCTTCGATCCCGTATCTGCCTGTTGGGAAAGTGAGCTGATCGCAACCGAGTAAAACTCTCCCACACTCTCATCGCCCAGCAGCAGACAGCTGGGGTATTTCCAGGTAATAGCCGAACCTGTCTCTACCTGGGTCCAGGAGATTTTGGAGCGTCTGCCCAGGCATTTGCCCCGTTTGGTCACGAAGTTGTAGATACCGCCCTGCCCTTTCTCATCCCCGGGATACCAGTTTTGGATCGTACTGTAGTTGATCGTCGCATCATCAAGTGCTACCAGTTCCACCACCGCCGCATGCAGCTGGTTCTCATCCCGCATCGGGGCAGAACACCCCTCGTTATAGGCGACACTGGCACCCTCATCTGCAATGATGAGTGTACGTTCGAACTGCCCGGTATTAAGCGCATTGATGCGAAAATAGGTAGAGAGCTCCATCGGACACTCCACGCCCTTGGGGATATAGGCAAAACTTCCGTCGGTAAAGACCGCGGCATTAAGTGCGGCAAAGAAGTTATCTGTCTGCGGAACCACGGAGAAGAGGTACTTTTT
>JBFEYF010000225.1:0-3357 GCA_041562295.1 Sulfurimonadaceae bacterium | reverse complement strand
ACTGGCACTGCTGTTTACCCGCTACACCCTGCGGCCGATACGTCAGTCGATGGCACTGCTTGAGGAGTTTTTAAAAGATATGATCCATGATCTGAATACTCCCGTTACCTCTATCCTGGTCAACAGCAGGCTTTTGAAAAAAAACTTCAAACCGCAGCGCATAGAGCGTATCGAGCTTGCGGCCAAGACCATCGGCTCTTTGCACCGTAATCTGGAAAGCTTCCTGCGCGATACACCCATGCAGGTTACGACGATCAATATGAAACGGCTGCTGCAGGAGCGCATCGACTATTTTGCATCCCTTTACGATAATCTGAGCTTTACCTCGCAACTGGAACCGGTCACATTGCACACCAGTGAAGATGCATTGAGACGCATTATCGACAATCTTTTGAGCAATGCCTGTAAATATAACCGCAGTAACGGTTCGGTCGCAGTGACTTTAAGTGAAGAGGGATTTGAAGTCAAAGACAGCGGTATCGGTATCCGCGAGCCTGCAAAAGTGTTTGAACGCTTCTATAAAGAGGGTGAACGGGGTCTTGGCATCGGGCTGCATATCGTCAAGAAACTCACTGATGAGCTGGGTATGAAGATCGGGGTCACCTCCTCTTCGGAAGGTTCGGTTTTCAGTGTGAAGTGGCGTTAACACTTCGCTAACACTTCTGTTTTACAATGACACTATCAAAACCAAAAGGATAGAAAATGAAAAAGGCATTAATGACACTGGTTCTTATCGGATTAGGTTCGACACTGTTAGCTGAAGAAGCAACTCAGGAACAGCTTCAGATCCGCGCGATGATCCAGGAGATCAAAGAGGCACCCGAAGGTGAACGTTATATGAAGATGAATGCTTTTAAAAAGCAGTTGCGTCAAATGAATGCACAAAACCGTCAAGAGGCGTTGCAGGAACTTCAAACCCAACTGGCAACCAAAGAACAGACGCAAACGCAGACCCAGCAGCGTACACAGCTTCGTGTGAATGAAGATGAGGGCGAGGGTGAAATGATCCGTACCCGTACGCAGACACGTACACAGCAGCAGCTTCAAGAAGCCCAGCAGCAGTTACAGATGCAAAATCAGATCCAAAACCAAAACCGTATTCAGAAGATGGATCCCGGGGCTTTGGGCACGACTGTCGGACCTAAAGGCGGACGCTAAGATTTAATGAGTAAGGGGTGAAGATGCTATTTAAGATGATCATTGCCGGGGCTGTTGTGACAGCCTCGCTTTTTGGATACAGTGACACTGATTTGGACGGAGTCAGTGATACAAAAGATCTCTGTCCCAATACCTCGATGGAACTGATTGTGGATCAAAACGGATGTCCCGAACGTAAAACAGTCACACTGATGCTGGGGTATCAGCTGAGTGAAGGCATGTATGGCGGTACGCAAAAGATCACAAACCGAAGCACATCACTCTTTGCCGCTTATAACAGCGGTATGTGGAGTTACTCCCTGGCGACATCCCATGAAAAGACCTCAAACAGTATCACGACCAGCGGTCCGGGAGATCTGTATGCTTCACTGCAGTATAGAGGACTGGGAAGTCAGGAGAGAGAGCTCTCTTTGCAGGCGACGGCAAAAGTGGCGACGGCTGATACCGATATCGGTACGGGAGAAAACGACTATATGCTCAAACTCAGTACCATCTTTTTACAAAAAAAGGTATCGTATCTGACCAGCGTAGGCTATACTGTGACAGGAGATACGGCATCCCAGACCTATGAGGATGTTGTTTCCCTCTCCGCGGGTATAGGGTATCAGCAAAGTGACAGACTCTATCTCAGCGGTTCACTCAACTATGCCACAGCTTATATCCAGGGGGCCGATGATGCGCTCAGTGCGTTGGCTTTTGCATCCTATACGCTGCAAAAGGAGCGTTTTATAACATTGAGTTACACTGTCGGTCTAAGCGATGCCGTAGCCGATAAGAGTGTCGGAGTCAGTTACGGTATAAACTTCTAAGGAGTTTTTATGTCACGTCCAAGCGGTTACCAGGTGGTTATGACCACATTTTCTGATAAAAGTGCAGCCCAAAAGATGGCCACTATGCTGGTTGCGTCCAAACTGGCGGCCTGTGTACAGATCGACACGACCGATTCGGTCTACCTTTGGGACGGTGCGGTCTGCCAGGAGCGAGAGTACCGCCTGATGATCAAAAGCAGCAGTGATCTTTATACCGTGATTGAAGATTTTATTATGAAGCACCATACGTATGAACTTCCCGAGATTATCGCCCTTCCTATCGAAGAGGGATCGGTAGCTTACTTTAAATGGATCGACAAAGCGTTAGGCAGTAAATAGCCCATGATGACGGTTGTAATTACACTGTTATCGATCCCGATAGGATTGATACTGATCTATTTTGAATATAAAGCACGGCCCCGTTACCAGGCAATCTTTGATGACTTTTTTGATGAGGTCCGTTCGGACGGTCGTCTGCATAAGCGTCAGAAGATGCAAAAGGTAAGGGATATGCTGCATCTGAACGCCTATGAGATCACAGCAATAGATGAGCAGAGTATCACGGCGCAAAAAAAACTCTTCAGTATGGGATGGCTGACACTCTCGGTCGGTTTTGCCTATATCGGAGCCATGATCTATATCCTCTATTTTTTCTTTTTCCACAAACCCCACACGGTAAAATTTACGCTCTGAAAGCGTTTAAATCTCTTTATAATAATTGGCCTGCTAAAATGTCCAAAATTTTTAAAACAAGGATATATAACCATGTTTACATTCGCATACGCAGCAGAACCAGCAGCCGCAGCTGCACCTCAGGGATCTTTGATCGGCTCACTATTGCCGTTGATCTTCCTTTTTGCTATTTTTTATTTTATCGTGATCCGTCCGCAGCAAAAGCAGGCACGTGCACATAAAGAGATGCTAAACGAACTAGCAAAAGGTGACAAAGTCGTTACTGCAGGCGGTTTTATTGTTGAGATCGAAAAAGTAGAGGAGAACTTCTACAAAGTAAAGATGAACAATGATGTCACAGTAAAACTAGCGAAAGAGTCGGTTTCCAAAAAATACGAAGAAGCGTAATCGATGAAGCTGAATTTTCGTGCAGCCCTTTTGGGTGCTGCGATTCTTTTTGGCGTTATCTTCTCTGTCCCCTCATTTTTCGGCACGCAAGGTGCAAAAATCACCCTAGGTCTTGATCTTCAAGGCGGTCTTCATATGCTTTTGGGTGTAAAAAGCGAAGAAGCACTTAAATCACAAATCAAATCTATCGCCAGCTCCGTAAAGTTCTATACCGACCGTAACGATATCCTATTAGAGAGTATCGAGTTTGACGAAGAGAGTGTCAGTTTTGTACTGCTTGACCGTGACGATGTTAAAAATATAAAACCGT
>JBFEYF010000224.1:0-3358 GCA_041562295.1 Sulfurimonadaceae bacterium | reverse complement strand
GACCGTCGATACCGTGGTCGCCCCAAAAAGCGAATATCGTATTTTTTCCATATTTTGAATTTCTCACGCTCTTGATAAAATGTCCGATGGAGTGGTCCATAAAGCGGTAGGCGTTATACTCTTGCACCGACTCAAATCCATACTTTTTCAGTTTCTCCAAAGGTACCGTATCATCATATTTAAAGCCCCAGTTATCTTCAGGTATCGTATAGGGGCGATGATCTCCCGAAGTTTGCACAATCGCAAAAAAAGGCTTTTTCTGTTTTTCAAACCGTTTATTCGCTTCCTGAAGAAGATAGAGATCGGAAATCCCCCATACATCGACATCTTCAGCCTCATAAGAGCCTTTTTCCATGATGTGAAGCCCTTCTATATTTTTGCTCAAGATTCCCCGGATATTACCCCAGGAAGCCGATCCGCCGATAAAATAGAACTTCTCATACCCTTTGAATTCATTGGCAACCGAATGCTGATTGACGATCAATGGGTTACGGCTTGATGTCCCTTTGATCTCGACATCCGGGATACCTGTGATCGTCGTATAAATCGAGCGTGCTGTCCCCGTAGATGGAGTAAAAAAGTTCTTAAAATAAAGCCCCTCATCCGCGATCTCTTTCATATGCGGTGTCGGATTAAGCGGTGAACCTGAAAGAGAAGTCTTGTAAGCAGCAAAAGACTCTACGATAACCACAACCACATTGGGACGTTCACCCAACGTCCTATAAGGTTTAACTTCCCGTTTATAGTTAAGGTTTTTACTGTCCTTTTGAGTAACACCCAGATAATCAGCTATCAGATCATAATATTTTGCTGTCGCATTTCTGTCATAGGTCACCCGTCCGTTTTTCCAGGTGTCTAAAAAGTAGTGCAACGGATGAAAAGTGAGTTGTGAAGCAAAAGGGTGTTTACTAAATGTTGCATCAGACCAGCGAAGCGGATATTGGCTGAATCTGCTTTGAATGATAAGAAACACCACTAATAGTGCGGCCAATCCGACTGCCGTACTTTTCCAAAACTGCGCCGTCTTTTTTGTAATTTGCAAACGATAAAGAGGAAACCGTTTTGTCTGACCCGTAACCGTTACCAAAAGGTCCCTAAGTGTAGCAAAAACAGCACGCCACCAACCGTAATTCGCCGCAGGCCATTTCTCAAAACGTTTCAAAAGCTTATTGATCGACCAGGCAAAAAGAGCCACAACGAAAAGATATGCTGCCGAGATCCATACAACCGAATAGGACTCCCATACCATCTGGGCTGAGAGTTCCATATCTTCCAAAAAGCGAAGCGCCGTAAAATCAAGACGTTTGTGTAAATAGGCATAATGGCCGTAATCAATGATGTAGGTTAATGTAATCACGGCAAAAAAGGCGCTCAGATAGGTGATCCACACATATCGGTGCCAGCGGGAGGTAAACGGGGAGAGCCACTTGATACCGCCCAATAAAAAAAGCGGTAAAAACATGATCATGGACACACGCAGGTCAAAACGTAATCCCAGCCATAGAGAGTACCAAAAGTCAGCAGAGGCAAGCGGTGCATCCGGATCTTCAAAAGCGACCCAAAATGCGAGTCTAAATATCATAAACAGCAGTGCCAAAGAGAGCACCGCTTTAATCAAAAACCGGAAAAGCCGGGGCATCTTTAGCCACGCCGATAGAAACATCTCTCGCATACCAAACCTCGTAAAATGTATAATTTAAGCCATTATATCCAACTTAAACTAAAGCCTCTGTCTGCTTCAACTAGCTTTTTAAGAGATTTTTAGATATAATCGCGTTCCTCAAATGGTAGCCATAATCAGGCTGTCAGGAGAAAATTGTGAGAAAGGAACAACGATGCCAAAGATGAAATCGGTAAAAGGTGCTGTAAAGCGCTTTAAAGTTAAGAAAAACGGCCAGGTTAAACGCGGTACTGCGTTTAGAAGCCACATCTTAACAAAACAAGATGCTGGAACGCGTCGCAAGCAAAATACTCCAAAAGTAATTGCTAAAGTTGACGAAAAAAACATTAAGGCGATGATCAACTAATCTTAGTTGTCATTCAAAACTAAACAGTTATTGAGTACTCTCCACTAGCTTCAAGCCAAAGTGGACAAGTTCGAAATAATCGACACCTACTATCTAACCATAGTATAACTAGGTCAAGGAGACAAAAATGCCAAGAGTAAAAACTGGTGTAGTACGTCGCAGACGTCACAAAAAAATCTTAAAGATGGCGAAAGGCTTCTATTCAGGTAGAAGCAGACACTTTAGAAAAGCGAAAGAACAAGTTGAGCGTAGTCTGGTTTACGCATTCCGTGATCGTAAACAGAAAAAACGCGAGTTCCGTAAACTTTGGATCATCCGTATCAATGCTGCATGTCGTCTAAACGACATCAACTACTCACAATTCATCAACGGTCTGAAAAAAGCTGGTATCGAGCTTGACCGTAAAATCCTAGCTGATATGGCTATGAACGACGCAGCGGCATTTACTGCTGTAGTTGCTCAAGCGAAAGCAGCACTATAATTTTTAGGGCTTGTCCCTAAAAATCCCACTTTTCTACCCTCTCCCTTTTAGCTTTTATTTGTTATACTTTTTCTACCACTATTAAAGGTATTTTATGATCAAAACATTTTTAATCACAGTAGTTACTGCTGCTCTTTTTTTAACAGGCTGCAGCTCCTATCCCGGGACAAAAGAAGCCGTAGCCAAAGCGGCGTGTCGCGCTTTTATCCAAGCGGATATAAAAAAGATGCAGCTTTACATGGGCGAAAAAGCGCTCAAGCAGTCCCAAAAAAACAGTGCTTTTATCCAGAAGTTCTTTGAGTCAGACGAATACCGGCAGATCAAAGAAGCAAGTGACTGTACCAAGATATCCCGCACAGAAGAGCTTGAAAAGGTCCACAAACTCTATTTGGGCCGCTTTAAGATCAAACTGGCGCTTATCGATGATGAGTGGAGAATAATCGACTAAGATGGAAAGTGCACTCCTGGCCATCTTTTCGATGTATATATTCATCGTCTTGGGCTTTAGTGCCAAAAGAGCCTTCGGGCAACAGATCGATGCCAAGACACTTAACCTCCTCTCGGTCTATTTCCTTCAACCCTTTTTGACCTTTTGGGGTCTGATGCAGCGCCCTATAGATACGGCCCTGATCCAGGCGCCGCTTTACTATCTGCTTGTGGTTATTCTTGTAATAGTGACCGTAATCCCCCTTGTCAGATTTTTTTTCAGTGATATCCAGGAACGTTCTATCGCCACCGTTGCCGCATTGATAGGCAATACAGGCAACCTCGGGATTCCCTTGGGAATCGCTATATTCGGTCTTGAGAGTGTTCCCTATATGACACTGATCAATCTTATGAACGTCTTTGT
>JBFEYF010000223.1:0-3363 GCA_041562295.1 Sulfurimonadaceae bacterium | reverse complement strand
GAGGGAATCTCTGCGATGCAGATGGATATCAAGCTTGGAGGCATCTCTTTGGATGTCTTGAGTGAGGCACTGCATCAGGCCAAAGAGGCACGCGAACATATCCTGGGTATTATGGAAACGGCAGTAGAAGATATCCAGGTGAATGAGGGGGTACTTCCAAGTACAGAACACTTCGTCGTTGACCCCGGCAAGATTGTGGATATTATCGGACAGGCAGGAAAGACTATTAGAGAACTGATAGAGCGCTTTGACGTTGCGATCGACCTGGATAAAACCAAAGGGAATGTGAAGATCTCCGGAACCTCTACGGATAAGATTCAGCAGGCAAAAGATGAGATCCGTGCTATTACGACAGCGGTTAAAAAAGAGTACCAGGTAGGTGATGAGGTCAAAGGAAAGGTGAAAAAACTGGTTGACTTTGGCGCCTTTATCGAACTCGACAGCGGCAATGACGGGCTGCTACACATCTCAAAGATATCTGAAAACCGTATTTCTCATCCGAGCGAAGTTCTCACTGAAGGTGAAGAGATCATGGTCAGAGTGAGCGGTTTTAAAGGGAAAAAGATAGAACTTGAAAGAGTGTAGCTTCTTTTAATATTCTTTTGAGAAAAAAATAGCTAAAATTGCGCAACAAAGTGATAAGTAGGGATACGCAAGCCGAACGGACTTTGAATTAATCTATGGAGAAACACAATGAAAAAAATTCTTTTCATGATCGTTGCATTCACTGCATCTGCATTCGCTGCTGACGCAAACGTTGCAAACGAAACTTTAAAAGCTTACTCAGTAGTCGCTGCTGGTGTTGGTCTTGGTCTAGCTGCACTTGGTGGTGCTATCGGTATGGGTCACACTGCTGCTGCGACAATCGCTGGTACTGCACGTAACCCAGGTCTTGGCGGTAAGCTAATGACTACTATGTTCATCGCTCTTGCAATGATCGAAGCGCAGGTTATCTATACACTAGTTATCGCGCTAATCGCACTTTACGCGAACCCGTTCCTAGGTTAATTCTAAGAACATCCTCACTTTGCAGGCTTAGGCCTGCAACTTCTTTTTTCTTGCGACCGTGGTGGAATTGGTAGACACGCTATCTTGAGGGGGTAGTGCCTTAGGGTGTGGGGGTTCAAATCCCCCCGGTCGCACCACTTTTATACTTCTTATACATACTTCATCTTTCAAAACCGTACAAAATAGATAAAACCAGACAGCTAATAGAGTACTTTTCCTAGCTATTAGGATGTTTGTATCAAACGGGATATGCTATAATGCGGATATTTTAAAGTAAGGTGCATTATGGAAGTCGAACTTTTCAAATCTATAAATGATCTGTTAGAACATATCAAAGAGGTTCAAGAAGATGTCATAAATATGACAAAGGACTCTTATATGACTTTTTCAGAGATCTTTGCACAGCACCAGCAGTCATTGCCTGATAGGGCACTTGAAACGCTTCAATATCAGGATATTATCTCTCAGCAACTTAATGCCACAGTAGACGCAATAAAATCGGTACAAAAAAATATCGACTTTTTTACCCATTCGAGTAAAGAAGATTCGATCATGCTTCAAAAAAACCTGAAAAAATTGAGTAAAAAATTGGATGAAGCGACCGAAGCGGCCCGAGCCAAAAAAGATGCATTTAGCGGAAAAGTAGGGCACGAAGATGAGACGGATATAGAGTTCTTCTAGGTTTTTCCAGTGCATAGAGACGCTTTTTTTAATGAACCGATCGTCAAGCAGTTCGAGTTTGACGCCAAGGTAGCCGCCGTTTTTGATGATATGGTCAGTCGTTCGGTACCTTTTTACAAAGAGGTGCAGGAGCTGATCGTACAGTTCGCATCTAAACATCTCAAAGATGGCTGTAGAGTCTATGACCTGGGTTGTTCTACCGCCTCCACACTGTTAGCCCTGGAACAGGCAACCGATAAGAAGCTTGAACTTATAGGTATCGATAACTCTGATGCTATGATCGAGCAGGCCCAAAACAAGATTGCAGCTTATGGCAGCCAGATTAAGCTTATGGTCGATGATATCGTAACGACGCCGATGGAACATGCAAATCTTGTTGTCAGCAACTATACCTTACAGTTTATCCGCCCGCTCAAGCGCAGTGAGCTGGTACAGCGTATCTACGACAGCTTAGATGAGAACGGTATCTTCATTTTCAGTGAAAAAGTGATTATGGATGACAAGGTACTGGATAAAGAGTTTATCGATCTCTATTATGACTATAAAGAGCGTCAGGGTTACAGCCGTTTTGAAATTGCCCAAAAAAGGGAAGCATTGGAGAATGTATTGGTCCCCTATACCTATGAAGAGAATGTACAGATGTTAAAAGATGCCGGTTTTGAAACGGTAGATACGCTTTTTAGATGGGTGAATTTTAATACGTTTATCGCAAAGAAGGGACGTTAGTTACTCCCTTCCAAATTCCAATACAGGTTTTTCCCTCAACGCTGGAGTCTTTGATTCACTTTTTTCCTGGTCAATATTTGGCTCATCAGCAGTGTCATCCTCGATAATAGTGTCAATGGTACTTGCCAGTTTATCTTTTTTAGTCGTATTGTCTTCGAGCCCTTTGCCCGGCTGGACATCATCAAGCAGACGCTTATAGGTCTTAACCGCCTCTTTCTTGTCAAATTCGTTTACAGGGCATTTCTTATGATAAAAACCGCGGCTGTCATAATACTCATCACACTCCTGGTAGAGTGAATACGATTGTGCCTGGGCATTGAAGCAGCCTGTAAAGCCCAGAGCGAGAAACAGGAGTGTAAGGATGTTAAGAGTATAATGTCTGTTCATAAAAAATCTTTATTAAGTTTTGGAGCATTATAACAAATATGGAAAAGTTTTGGGATATTTTCAAAGAGATTACACAGATACCGCACTGTAGCGGTAAAGCGGAAAAGTTACAGCAATTTATTAGAAACTGGGGCAAACAGTATGGCTACAGTGTCAAAGGGGATAAGGCGGGCAATATTATCGCGTATCATCCTGAAGCCACGATGACACTGCAGGCACATTACGACATGGTATGTATGGGGGAGGCACCTACGATCAACGTGATACAAAAGCAGGGCAAGATGATGGCTACAGAGAGCTCTTTGGGTGCAGATAACGGTATCGGTGTGGCACTGATGCTGGAAGCTATGCAAGAAGGGCTGGCAGTTGACTGTCTCTTTACAGCAGATGAGGAGATCGGCCTGATCGGTGCACATGCGCTCGAGCTTGAGATCAAGACTTCTGCAGTGCTCAACTTGGACAGTGAAGAAGATGAATCGGTCTATATCGGGTGTGCCGGAGGTCTGGATATGATAGCGACGCTGCCACTGCAGCGTAAGTTTATCAAAGATGCCAAGTATG
>JBFEYF010000222.1:0-3366 GCA_041562295.1 Sulfurimonadaceae bacterium | reverse complement strand
AAATCTTTAACATTACAATGCACAGAGATGGGTTAAAATATAGAAAATGAAAGGAGGTTGTCATGAAAGTTGATGCAAACAGCAATAATCAGCAGATGCAGGATATGCAGGCTGAACGGCAACAGCAACTCCAGGAGCAAAGAGCACAGGCTCAAGCAGAAAAAGAGGCTCAAAACAGAGCGCAGGAAGCTGCAAAAGTTACGGGTGTAGGCCAGCATCTTAATATCACGGCGTAGCCGATGAAAAAAGCAGCCTTAAGCTGGTTTCTGGCTTTCCCTTTAATGGGTTGGGCCGCAGACTTTACCGCTTTATTGATCAATAGTGAAAGTGATGCGCTTTTTCACTTCAGGTATCAAGGACGTGCTTTTAGCTGTGAGCCTGCCGCAATCGTCACTCTGACACAGCTTTATTACAGCAAAGGGCTTGCAGAGGGGTGTCGCAAGGCGTTGGTGGCTTTTGCCCAAAAGTACCCTTATGCTGCCAAACAGCACCACTATCTTCTGCATGAAGATCAGACCTATTACATCCACCCCTATAAAGAGAAGTGCTTTATTATGCTAAACGGCGGTATCAGCTATTCGGAGTATCTTGTAGAAAACGGCTTTGCAAAAATGCAAAGTACTTTTGAGAACGGTTTTTTCGGTTCACCGCTGTATCAAAAACTGCAAAAGGCGCAAAAACGGGCGACCTATCATGGCAGAGGGTTATGGAAAGATCCTATGGTGAGCAGCTGTTTTTCGCAGAAATAGGTGTCGAGAAAGAGAAGAATTATTTGTGTGTCAGGTAGATCCAGTAATCTTTATGCGATTTTCCCTGGTTTAAAAACATAAACTGCAAGACGGCAACGCGGTAGAGGGTTATGGCCATTTTGGCAAAGGGGACAAAGAGCATAAAGCTCATCCATGCCGGCTGCTTATGGTCGCCAGCGCTGCGCATCATCTCTTCCAGCCCGATGTTTTTGCTCATATAGAGTCCGAAAAGAAATGAGAAGATAAAATTGGCAATGACACCAAAACCGATCAGAGATAGAATTTCCTGTTCCGTCATACTCTCAAACATATAAAAAGCTCCAAAATTTTTATCTTAAAAAATGAAAGACATAATAATAACCAAATCGTCTTAATGTTATGATTGTTTAATTAAAACGTCTGTAGGGGTTGGTATTATCATGGCGAGTGAACTGGAACAGCTAGTAGAAGGGCTGGATGAGAAGGGGGTTTTGGAAAACCTTCAAAACCTGATCGATCAGACCTTCATTATCGAAAATGACTATAAAAGCCTGCGGCAGACTTTTGACGATGTACTGGAGACCCAGTCCAACGCGTTGTGGATTATAGAAGAGGGAGGCGGGATCTATTTGCAAAACTCCAAAGCCCAAAGACTCTCAGAACTCTTTTCACAGCTTCATTATGATGAAAAAGAGTATGAACTGGAGTTTCAGGGGCGCTCCTACCTGGTCAAGGTGAACCGCTCACCCGACAAGATCATCGTCAGTGCTACCGATATCACCGAGCAAAAGCGTAAAGAGTCCCTGGCTACGATGGGTCAGATGGCGGCACACCTCTCCCATGAGATCCGAAATCCGATAGGATCTATCGCACTGCTGACATCGACACTGCTTAAACGGGTCAAGACCGAAAACAAACCGATCGTCTTTGAGATCCAAAAATCGATCTTTCGTATCGAGCGTATCATCAAAGCGACTTTGATGTTTTCCAAGGGGGTTCAGGCGAGTAAAGAACGCTTTTCCCTCCAGTCAATCGGGGAGGAGCTTGAAAATGCGGTCTCTTTTTACTCCTACGGTAAAGATATAGACTTCGCCTTCAACTTTCCTGCAGCCCAGGTAGAAGCGGATCTCGATCTTCTGGTGATGGTCTTTTCCAACTTTGTCTTTAATGCGATAGATGCCATCGAAGAGGATGAAAATGAAGAGGGGCGTGTCGAGATTACCTACCGTCATGACGATAAAGAGCATATTTTCCAAATTACCGACAGCGGTGTACCGATTGCCAATCCCCAGGAGCTGTTTGAAGCCTTTAAAAGTACCAAAGAGAAAGGTAACGGTCTGGGATTGGTTCTTTCCAAGCAGATCATAGAGTGCCATGAGGGCAATATTTGCCTTATCGAAGAGGGGCCCAAAGGTTTTGAGATCCGTCTTCCCAAGCTTTAATCTGCTTCATTGACGCAGGTCAAGAACGGAGATCCCTTTTTTTATTATCATGGCGTCAGTTAATAAAAAAGGACCCCTTATGGCAACAATCAAAGAGTTTTTAACCCAAGACCACCGCAGCTGCGACGACGGTTTTGCCGCGGCAGAAGAAGCGGTCAACAACAGCAGCGGTGATGCCTTGGCACTGACCCAGGCATTCATCGATGCACTCTATCATCATCTTGATATGGAGGAAAAGGTTCTGTTTCCCGCTTTTGAGGCCAAAACCGGTATGGTACAGGGACCCACGGCGGTTATGCGTATGGAACATGCCCAGATGCGCAGGTTGTGTGAAGATCTTATCACCGCAGTGGAGGATAAGGAGCGTTATTTCGGTATTTCAGAAACACTTATGATATTGATGCAGCAGCATAATATGAAAGAGGAGCAGATGCTTTATGCAATGGCTCAGCAGCACCTGGCAGCTGATGCTGACCGTTTGATCGAGGCGATGCAGGCGGTATAAGATGCAGTTTTCCGGTTTAAGTATGGATCAGGCACCGCCGATCGATGCTCCGTTTCTTTTTTTCCTGACCGTACCGTTTTTCGGCCTTTTGGCATCTGCACTCCTTTTTTTCGCAGATGAGAGACAGCTTTTGGCCCTTTATACCCAAGAGGGTGTCGCTTTGGTGCATCTGTTTACGCTGGGGATACTCAGTATGGTTATTATGGGTGCGATTCAGCAGATGCTGCCTGTCTTGGCCGGAGTATCGTTGCCAAAACCCCGTGTTTTGGCCCGGCTGCTCTATGCGTTCATGGTGTCGGGGATACTCTTTTTCGTACTCTCCTATCTCTTGCCGCAGACCATGCTTTTTATGCCCGGTATAGTGTTGATCGCTTTTTCGTTTGTAGCGTTTTTTGGCATCACGTTGTCGAGGCTCAGAAACGTAGTTGCCATGACGGCGACGATCAAAGCGATGCGTATCGCCATGGTTTCGGGTGTGATAGCGGCCCTTTTGGGTGTTGTGCTTGCCGTGGAAGTAGTTTACCCCGGAAGTTTAGATAAAACTCTACTGCTGGGTTCCCATATACTGTTCGCGTTTTTCGGTTTTGCTCTGATCTTGGTCATCGGCGTGTCGTTTCAAGTCATTCCGATGTTTTATGTCGCTGCGGCGTATAAGAAGTTTTGCCGTACCTATATCGCTTATTTGGTATTT
>JBFEYF010000221.1:0-3370 GCA_041562295.1 Sulfurimonadaceae bacterium | reverse complement strand
GGGTGCACGTATTACCATAACCCTGGATAAAGAAGATGACGACGGTATCATCACAGTAGAGGATAACGGCGGCGGCATCGCACCTGAGATTATGGATCAGATCTTTAAGATGGAGTTTACGACCAAAGAGGATGGAAACGGGATCGGTCTTTATCTGGTCAAACGTGTCGTTACCCAGCGCTTTAACGGCGAGATCAGTATTGACAACTTGGACGGGGGTGCGTGTTTTACACTGCGGCTGCCGCTTTTACAAGGAACTTCTGATGTCTGAGAACTGCAGTATACTCTATGTCGAAGATGAAAAGCATATCCGCGATGAGCTGGTAGAGATACTCGAATTGGACTATCCCAAGCTTTATGTCGCAACCAACGGGGAGGAGGGGTTAAAGCTTTTTCGCGAGCACCGCCCCGATATCGTCGTCTCGGATATGCAGATGCCGAAGATGGACGGTTTGACCATGTGCCGTCATATCAAGGAGATCGATTCACAGGTACCGATCATCGTCACGACCGCCTTTAACGAACAGCGCATGGTCAGCGAAGCTAAAAGTTTGGATATCAGATATTATGTGACCAAGCCCATTGATATCGGTGAACTCTATGAGGCTATCGAAGATGCTATCAGCAGGGGCCGTGATGCGTAGCATGGCCCTCTTTTTGGTGTTGATCCTCTTTTGGGGCTGCAGCGGTGACCGCAAACCGGCTCTTCGCGTAGGGATCTCTCCCTGGCCCGGATATGAGCCGTTGGCCCTGGCCGCACAAAAAGGGTTTTTCCAAAAAGCCAACATCCGTATTATCCGTTTTTCGACACCGACGGAATCTTACCGGGCTTTGCGTGACGGTATCATTGACGTGGCGGCGTTTACGGCTGATGAGGTCTTTCATTATGCCCAGGTACGGGATAAACCCCGAATCTTTTTGATACTGGATGTCTCCAACGGGGGTGATGCGCTGGTGGCCCGTCCTCATATCACCAGCCTGGAAGGACTCAAAGGACGCCGGATCGGTGTAGAGGGGAGTGCTTTGGGAGACTATATATTGCACCGTGCTTTTGATTTTGCTACGGGGGTGGATATACGTGACCTGCAGGTGGTGACCGTAGAGATCGGTTCCCAGCTGGCGTCGTACCAAAGCGGGGAGGTAGATGCCGTAGTGACGTATGAACCCTCCAAGTCGATGCTGATCAATGCCGGGGCCAAAGTACTCTTTGACAGTTCAAAAATACCCAATGAAGTGGTGGATGTATTGGTGACCAGTGAACAGGTTATAAAGGATAAAAAGAGGGCATTACATGCATTGACCGAGGGGTGGTTCAAGGCTTTGGAGTATATCAAAGTGTCGCGCACCGATGCGATGCAGATCATGGCAGCCAACGAATTCCTCTCTGTGGAAGCTTTCAGCAAGGCGTTTGACGACCTGGTGATCCCTTCGAAAGCGGAAAACCGCAAGATGCTTGAGTTAAACGGTCTTTTACTTAAACCGATGCGCCGTCTGGCCCGGTTGATGTATGAGAAGGGGAGCGTTGCAAAGCAGATCAATGTGGTCCCGTTACTCGATGACCGGATTCTGCGTTTTAAAGAGGAGCGGCGATGATACGGCTACCGCTTAAACTTCTTTTACCGCTGATGATGTTTCTTATCGGCTTGAGTCTGACCGCTTTGCAGACCTTTGTACAGATGAAGATCGCCTACAGCGACATGGCGCAAGAGGAGCAGCGCGAAGCCCGGGCAACCGGCAGCAGACTGGCCAACGGTATCATGGTAGAGGTCGCGGAACGGGGCTTTAACCGGCAGGGGCTGGTGACACTGACGGCACCCTATATCGCGGATAACCTGGATCAGACCGTGCTTTATGATCAGCGTCTGAAAAAGCGGTTTGTCAACAGCGTCGTGGGAAGCAAGGCAATGCAGGAGTCGTTTGACCGCTCTTTGGCTTTTAAGGTACTCAATGAACAGTTTGCACTGGTAGAGTACCTGGATGATAAGCAAAAGATCGTAGGGTATTTTCCTATTGACCTTCCGGTATCCAAGGGGGATGTCCGTTCAAAGGATGTGGGGGTACTCTATCTTGATTTTGATATTAGTAAGGCGTTGGAAAAGACACGTTACCGGGTCGTCAATATAGCGGCGATGAACCTGAGTATCGTCATTGTAATGGTCGCTGTTTTATCGGTGATGCTATACTATCTGTTTATCAGACGGCTGGATAAACTGCATAAGGCGACACAGCAGATGACCCAGGGCGAATTTGAGAGTGAAGTCGTCTGCAAAAACAGTGATGAGCTTGCCGAAGTGATCGATACTTTTAATGCCATGAGCCGTCAGATGCATGCTTTTAGGGTCTCTATGCAGCAGCAGGTAGATCAGGCGGTCATGCAACGTACCCAGCAAAGCAAGATGCTGATCCATCAAAGCCGTCTGGCATCGATGGGGGAGATGATAGGCAATATCGCCCACCAGTGGCGCCAGCCGCTGAATGCTTTGAGCCTGATTATCCAAAAACTGCAGATCTTTTCGCAGCGACAAAAGCTCTCCCCCGAACAGGTAGATGCGAGTGTCGAAAAAGCGACACAGCTGATCCAAACGATGTCGCGCACGATCGATGACTTTCGTGACTTTTTTCGGCCCGATAAGAGTAAAGACCGTTTCACACTGAAGGAGGTGGTCCAAAACGTTATCGATATGGTGTTTATAGGTTTTAAACATGAACATATCGAGATTATTGTGGAGATCGATCCCCGTTGTGAAATAGAGGGGTATAAAAATGAATTTTCCCAGGTGATCTTGAACCTCGTGAACAACAGCAGGGATGCACTGATTGAAAAGGGTGTGACATCCAAAAAGATATGGATCCGCGGATGGGAAGAGGAGAACAAGACGATTTTAAAGGTTTCCGATAACGGCAGGGGTATACCCGTTCAGATCATTGACCGTATTTTTGAGCCCTATTTTACGACAAAAGAGGCCGGTAAGGGCAGCGGAATCGGACTCTATATGTCGAAGATGATCATCGAAGAGAATATGCAGGGAACAATCACCGCGGTCAACGGTACCCAGGGAGCCGAATTTAGTATATGTTTTATCAAAGAGGAGAGAAGATGAATATTTTGATTACTGACGATATCAGTAATAACAGGGAGATCTTGGAGCGGCTTATCAGGCAGTACAGCCGTAAATATGAAGTCACCTGTAATGTCTTTCATGCCCAAAACGGCCAAGAAGCGGTTGAGCTGTGTGAGACAGAAGCTGTGGAGTTGGTCTTTATGGATATCAGAATGCCGGTCATGGACGGTCTGGAAGCGACCAAAAAGATCAAAAAAGCGCATCCCGGTATCATGATTATCGTCATCTCCTCAGAAGATGACGAAGAT
>JBFEYF010000220.1:0-3372 GCA_041562295.1 Sulfurimonadaceae bacterium | reverse complement strand
TAGGGATAATCAGGGCTTATGACTCACGGACACAAGATACCGGCAAACGGATTTATCGGCTTTATCACGGCACAGGGATTTTTTGTCGGTCTGATTTTCGGTGTCTTGAAGTTTGACGATCCGATAGCGCTTTTGATTGCGGCACTGGTCGTTACCGGGGCTTTTTACATGTTCGGTCAGATCAGCGTCTCCTATTTTGTCCGTTCTATTGATGTGAAGATGGGCAGTTTTCCTAAAGTTGAGCATGAGATCCTGTTGGATGAATATGCCCATGCGATTCAAAAGCGGGAAGATATTTTGAATGAAGTCGAGGGGATATCTACGAAGAAAAAAGGCGTAGATCCGGTAATAGTTGAACGCGAAAATGAGACGGGAGGTCAATGATGGCACATTCAGCCTATGATGAAGCGGTTCGATATCAAAGAGACGAACTGGCGGTACAGTATCTTCCGGCCGTCAAGGCGATGGCATACCGTCTGAAAGAGAGACTTCCCAGCTCTGTGGACTATAATGATCTTGCGGCTATCGCAACCGAAGAGCTGGTAAAACTCTCCCGCCGTTATGATGAGTCACAAAACGACTCTTTTTGGGGATATGCCAAGACACGCGCTTACGGAGCAATGCTTGATTATCTGCGCTCTTTGGATGTCGTCAGCCGTTCCAACCGAAAGATCATTAAAGGTGTGGAACAGGAGATCACCCGCTATATGGCAGAGCATGAAGAGGAACCTACGATCGAGTATCTGGCAGAAAAGCTCAATGAGACTCCGGAAAAGATCAAGGATGCCCGCATTGCCGCTGAGATCTATGCCGTCATGCCGATCGATGAGCAGCTCACTTTGATGAATGAGCGTTCCACTTTGGAGACGGTGGAGCAGGATGACCTTATAGAGGTGATCAAGGATGTTCTGGAGCACTACAGCGAACGGGAACAGATGATCATCCAGCTATACTATTTTGAAGAGTTAAGTCTCAAAGAGATATCTGAGACTTTGGGGATTACGGAATCGCGTATTTCGCAGATCCATAAATCGGTACTGAAAAAGATTCGAGAGAGTTTAGGAAGCGTGAATGGCTGACATTTTAAGTCAAGAAGAGATTGATGCCCTTCTTGACGTTGTTGATGACGAAAGTGATGACATTCTCGAAGGCGAAGAGAATGACGTCTATGAACAAAAACAGGTAACCCTATACGACTTTAAACGTCCGAACCGTGTCTCAAAAGAGCAGTTACGTGCTTTTAGGGGTATTCACGACAAGATGGCCCGATCCCTTTCATCGCAGATCTCGGCCATCATGCGTTCGATCGTCGAAATCACGCTGCATTCGGTCGACCAGATGACCTACGGTGAGTTTTTGATGTCGCTTCCCAACCCGACATCGTTCAACGTCTTTTCGATCAAACCGCTTGAGGGAAGCGGGATTTTGGAGGTCAACCCTTCGATCGCTTTTCCTATGATAGACCGTCTTCTTGGCGGTAAAGGTGACCCGTTTGACGGGAACCGGGAGTTCTCGGATATCGAGCTGAGCCTCTTTGAGACGATCTTGCGTGTTATGATGGCAACACTTAAAGAGTCCTGGGGTCCGGTAACCGATCTTTACCCGGTGGTAGAGTCCAAAGAGTCAAGTCCCAACGTTATCCAGATCGTTGCACAAAATGAGATCGTCGTTATGGTCGTTATGGAGATCATTATCGGTGGATCTTCGGGTATGATGAACCTCTGTTATCCGGTCATTGCACTGGAACCGGTACTGCCAAAACTTGCCAGCCGTGATCTGATGCTTAATGAAACAAGCTCCAAAAAAAGCCGTAACCAGGAGCTTAAAGCCTTGGTCGGTGGTGCCGAAGTGACGATGGAGGCGATTCTGGGGCGTGCAGAGATTACTTTGACCGAACTGCTGGAACTGGATGTCGGTAATGTACTGCGTCTTGAGACGGCGGGGGCCGATGACCGTATCTGGATCAATGTAGACGGCAAGGACCGTTTTAAAGGAACCATCGGTCTAAGACGCTTTAAAAAATCGGTACGAATCGATGAGATCATCTACACAGAAAAAGATGAAGTCAAAGAGGTTCTGGAACATTTCGAAGAGGAACGTCGCTCGAGACTCCAAGAGATTCAAGCACAAGAAGAGGCCGTTCAGTACGGTTTTGAAGATGAGGAGGAGGAAGATAATGGATGATTTTATAGATCTGTTTATTTCGGAGACAAAAGCAACAATTGAAGGGTTGACGGGGAATACTCCCAATATTGCCAAAGTAGCAGATGTCTCCAGTACGACGATGGATGAAAAAGTCGCTCTGATCGCTATCGATGTCACAGGAGATGCCAAAGGTAAGATGATCATAGCGATGCCTCCGCAACTGGCTACGGCGCTTGTCGATATGATGATGGCCGGAGAAGGCGAGAGCAAAGATGTGATGGATGATGACGATCTGGACGGTACCAAAGAGATCGTATCCAATATCGCAGGTGCCATCGGTACGGCACTTTCGTCACAAAACCAGATGCCTAAGCTGAATATGACAGCTACGGGGATCTCATTTGTGGATACGGATGTCGACGTCGATATCGAAAACTTCTCTAAAGGCTTCGAGTTCAGTTTCAAAACAGGGGGGATTGACAATAACTTCAAGCTTCTGCTGGATCACTCGATAGTCGATGCATTTGCACCTAAGCAGGCAGAACCTGCACAACAGCTTCATGATATGCCGCCGCCACCTCCCGGAGGGGGATCGAATTTAAGTCCGGATGAACTTAAAAATATGAATCTTCTGAAGGATGTCAAGCTTCCGGTGACCGTTCGTATCGGTTCGAAGCGGATGCTTTTAAAAGATGTTATCAATATGGATATCGGAGCGGTCATTGAGCTTAACCAACTGGCAAATGATCCATTGGATCTTTTAGTAGATAATCATGTCATCGCCCAGGGCGAGGTCGTTATCGTTGACGGTAACTTCGGTATTCAGATTACCCATATCGGAAGCAAACGGGACCGTCTGAATCAGTTAAGAGGATAAGAGATGCCAACCTATCAAAAAGAGATAGAAAAAAGATATATCAAGGATATCAAATCCGCCGATACCTGGAGTGTTTTTAAAATCATCTCCGATTTCGTCAGAGGTTTTGACGACCTGGGAGAACTGGGCCCTTCGGTAACCGTTTTTGGGAGTGCACGTCTTGATGAGGATCACAAATATTACAAAAAGACGATGAAGCTGACCAAAAAACTTTCACAGCGCGGATTCAATATCATCACGGGCGGAGGACCCGGGATTATGGAAGCTGCGAATGCCGGAGTTGACCCCAACAGTCATGTCGAGTCGATCGGGCTCAATATCGACCTGGAATTTGAACAAAGACTGAATCC
>JBFEYF010000219.1:0-3430 GCA_041562295.1 Sulfurimonadaceae bacterium | reverse complement strand
TTGCCGATGTCGACGGTAGCTGCCTATGCCAATGATTACGGACTGCCTGTGCCCAATACTTCTGTAGGTATAAACATCAACTTCTTGCTTCAAAACGGTGCGGCACGGACGCTTTCCGAACCGTCACTGCTTTGTATCAACAATCAGGAGTCTTCGATCTATGTCGGACAGACGGAGTCAATCGTATCAGGTACAACTCAGGGGGCCCAGACAACTGACCTAACGCAAAACACCTATACCCGCGAAGATATCGGTCTTACGTTGAAGTTGACACCCCGTATCTCCAATGATAAAAAGGTCTCTTTGGATGTACAGACGACCCTCGAAGATGTGGTTCCGGGCAGTACCGTGGGACTTCCGACGACGACCAAAAGAGAGGTGAAGACAACAGCTATCGTACGTCACGGAGAGCGTGTGATTATCGGGGGACTGATCCGTAAAAAGAAAACGGAAGAAGAGAAGATCATCCCGCTCTTAGGGCATATCCCGCTGATAGGGGCACTTTTTAGAAACAGTTATACACTCGAAGATGAGGTCAATCTGGTAGTCGTCTTGACACCCTATATCATCGATAAGAGTGAAAATCTCTCCACTCTGCGCGAAAAGCTTCAAAAGCTTAATGCCCTGGAAGAGAACTTTATCGATGAGACACTTAAAAATCTGAAGAAGAAAGAAGATGATTGATATCCCGACGCTTCAGGATCTGGATTTACAGCCTTACACCGACGAAGCGGTTGATCTTGGCAGAGCGATCAAGCATCATGTCATCTACAGTGAATATGAAGATAAGCTTTATGCTGTTTTGGATGTAGAACATCTTGCTCTGGGACTTGATTATCTGAGCAAGTCGCCGGTTGAGGCGGAACTGGCTTACGTGGATGAACTCTCCTATGAGCGACTCTATCAGAAGGCTTTGGAGATCCGAACAGAAAACGAGTTTGACAAGGTGAGTGAACATGAAGAGGAGGAGATCGAAGAGGATCTGAACTTAAGTGAATTTTTGAAAAACAGTTCCGATATTTTGACTAACGAAGCCTCGGCACCTATCATCAAGTTTGTCAATGCCCTTTTTTATCAGGCACTCAAGAAAGGGGCGTCGGATATCCATATCGAATCACTGGAAGAGGGGGGCGAGGTACGCTTTCGCATTGACGGTGTGATGACAAGGCATGCGGTGATTGATAAAAACATCACGCCGCTGATCATCTCGCGTATCAAGATCATCTCCAATCTGGATATCTCCGAACGGCGTATCCCGCAGGACGGACGTACGCAGATCACGATCGCAAAAAAGGCGCTGGATATCCGTGTCTCGATTCTCCCCTCCTATCATGGGGAACGGGTCGTCATGCGTATTTTGATGCAGTCCAACGCCATCCCCTCTTTGGAAGATCTCGGATTTGACCCGAAGATGACGGCACAGTTTAGAGAACTGCTGCGTTTTTCTCACGGGATGATTTTGGTGACCGGTCCTACGGGTAGCGGTAAGTCGACGACACTGCACTCCTTTTTGCAGGCCGTGGCCACCAAAGAAAAAAACATCATGACGGCCGAAGATCCCGTAGAGTATAACGCCGAGAACATCACCCAGGTGCAGGTCAACCCGAAACTGGGACTCACCTTCTCTTCGGCTCTGCGTTCGATGCTGCGCCAGGATCCCGATGTGATCATGGTGGGTGAGATCCGTGACCATGAGACGGCAGAGATCGCCGTGCAGGCAGCTTTAACGGGCCACCTGCTGCTTTCGACTTTGCATACCAATACGGCAACGGCGGCTATCACGAGACTTTTGGATATCGGGGTGGATAAGTTTTTGATCTCCTCCACACTGCGCGGGGTTTTGGCCCAGCGTCTGGTGCGTAGACTTTGCCCCAAATGTAAAGAGCCGGACCAGATATCGGACGAGTTTTCTAAGGCCTATGATCTGCCCAAAGGTGAGCATGTCTTTAAGCCCAAAGGGTGCGCCCACTGTAATTTCACAGGGTACAAGGGGCGTCTGGCCGTGGGTGAGCTATTTGTGATGAATGACCGTATCAAACTGCTGATCAAAGATGAAGCCAGTGACGTGGAGATCCGAGCTGCTATGAGAGAGATGGGAATGCAGACACTTGAAGATGCACTCAAAAACCTGCTTTTTGCCCATGAGACCTCTTTGGAAGAGGTCGTACGTGTAGGGATTAAGGAAGCCTAACCCATGGTCTATAAATATAAGGGGCTTGACAGAAGCGGCAGCAAGGCCCAGGGACGTATCGAAGCCCCGACGCTTGGGGATGCCAAACGGCGCCTGCAGGCCCAGGGGATTTTGTTTGAGTGGGTCAAAGAGTCGGGTGAATCGTGGTGGCAAAAGCTTCAGGGGATCCGCCGTGCACCTCTGCCGACCAAAGAGCTCTCCAACTTCTCCCGAAACCTCTCCATCTATCTCAAATCGGGCGTGCCGCTTATCAAGGCGATCAATCTTCTCAAAACGGATGTCTCCCACCCCAAACTTGGGGATTTCCTGATCGCTATCGAGACGATGATCGAAGAGGGCAAAAGTTTTTATACGGCTATAGAGACCCAAAAAGTGGTGACGCTGCCCGGCTTTTACAAGCAGTCTTTGAAGGTAGCCGAAGAGAACGGGCTTTTGGAGATGGTACTTTTGGAGCTGTCCCATTTTCTGAAAAAACAGGAGCAGATGGTCAAGCAGGTGAAAAAAGCGTTGACCTATCCGATGTTTATTATGATCATCTCGATCCTGATGGTGGGAGTCATGCTGACCGTCGTGGTACCCAAGATCACGGCGATGTTGGAGCAGATGCATAAAGAGACGCCGCCGCTTACCCAGTTTGTCATCGACACGGGGGAGTTTGTCTCGGCGCACTGGCTGATGATCCTGGTCGTTTTTACCGCCTTTGCCTACGCATTCGGATGGATCAAAAAACACAACCGCCGTTTTAAATACGCTTATGACACCTTCATGATGAAGCTTCCGCTTTTCGGGCGGCTGATACGTACCTCTGAACTGGCGCGTTTTGCCTATATCGCTTCGATGCTTTTGCGTTCGGGCGTGCCGTTTGTGCATACGGTCAAGCTTTCGGCCAATATCCTCAACGCACTGCCGATCAAGGATCGTATGGATGAAGCGGCAACCTATGTCGTGGAGGGGAAGAAGTTCTCCCAGGCTCTGGTCAAAGCGAAGTTCACCATAGATCAGGCCTTTTTGCAGGCGATCGCACTGGGGGAAGAGACCTCGGAGCTGCCGCAGATGCTGGAAAACCTTTCGGAACTTTATAATGAAGAGAATAAAGATACGACTGATACTTTCTTATCACTAATAGAGCCTGTCTTAATCCTAGTTGTAGGGCTTATTATGGGGATTATTGTTTCTGCAATGCTGTTACCCATTTTCTCTTTAAATTTAGCTAGTTGAACCATTTAAGAACAACTCAGA
>JBFEYF010000218.1:0-3467 GCA_041562295.1 Sulfurimonadaceae bacterium | reverse complement strand
TTGACCAACATCATCGTCAAAGAGATTCCCAAAGGGATGATCGTACCCAACAGCGCCTTGCGTTTTAAACCCTCGCAGGCGGAACTGTTGACGAAAAAAGAGCAGCAGGCGTCGCATGTCTGGGTGTTGGAATCGGACAAGACTTTGTATAAAGCGGTGACAGCCGGCTACAGTGACGGCTCCTATACCTCGATTAAAAGTGATGTGTTGCAGTTGGGTGATGAGGTGATCATTAAAAGCCGTAAAGCGGGACATTGATGGCACAGGAGCGTTCAGACCTTATAACTTTCAAAGAGGTCCAGAAGTTCTACGGCAAGGATGAGGCGCTTACCTATGCATTACGAGGTGTCGACTTTTCGATCCAGGAGGGGGAGTTTGTCGCTGTCATGGGGCCAAGCGGTTCGGGAAAATCGACGGCGATGAATATCATCGGTTGTCTGGATACCCCGAGTGAGGGAGAGTACCTTTTTAACGGTCTGAATGTCAAAAAGATGAGCCGTAACCAAAGAGCACTGCTTCGGCGTTACTATATCGGGTTTATCTTTCAGGGGTTCAATCTGCTTAACCGTACGACGGCACTGGAAAATGTAGAACTCCCTTTGGTCTATAAGGGTATAGGACGCCGCAGACGCCGCAAGATGGCCAGGGAGGCACTGGACAAGGTAGGACTCTCGGGGTTTGAATCGCATACACCCGGGACCCTTTCGGGAGGACAGCAGCAGCGGGTGGCTATCGCCCGTGCTATCGTGACGCAACCCCTGGTCCTTTTAGCCGACGAGCCGACGGGAAACCTTGATACGCTGCGCAGCCGGGAGATCATGCAGCTGTTAAGCAGCTTTAACAAGGAGTCGGGCATCACGGTCGTTATGGTAACCCATGAACCGGAGATGGCCTCTTATGCCGACCGTACGATTCATTTTTTGGACGGTAAAATCGACGGGGGTTCGGATCATGCTCTTTAATGCTTTTATACTGGCAATTCGGGCGATATCGCGTAATCTGATGCGCTCATTTTTGACGACGCTGGGTATCGTCATCGGTATCGCTTCGGTCATCATCATGGTGAGCCTGGGCAACAGTGTGACTGCTTCGATCACGGGAAGTATCGAAAAGTTGGGTTCCAATATGCTGATCGTCGTACCGGGGCAGCGGCGGCACGGTCCCAGCGCCGGAAGTACGGCACCGCTATTTAAAGCGGAAGATCTTCGGGCTATCGAGGAGCAGATTTCTGATATCAAAGCAGTGACGCCGACCGTGACCCGCAGTACTATCGCTGTCTATGGTAGTGAGAACCATAAGACGAATGTCACAGGCACCGACAACGCATTTTTTACCGTCAGGGAGTGGCAGGTAGAACGCGGACGTATCTTTTCATCTGTTGAGTTGCGTTCAGGCAAACCGGTATGTCTGATCGGAACGACGATCGTGGACGAGCTCTTTGCAAGCCAGGAACCGCTGCATGCTACATTGAGACTGGGTAAACTGCAGTGCGAGATCATCGGGGTGATGCAGAAAAAGGGGGCCTCAACGTTCGGGCAGGATCAGGATGATGCGGTTATCATCCCCCTGCGTACGTTCCAAAGACGCCTCAGCGGCAATACCGATATCAGCAGTTTCCTGGTCGCATTGGCAGAGACAGCACAAAACGGGGATGTGATCACTGCTATCCAGACACTGTTGCGTGAGCGCCGTCACATCAGTAAAGGGGAAGAGGATGACTTTACGGTGATGGATCTTAAAGAGATCATTCAGACTGTTTCGGAGACGACCGGAATCCTGACCCTTTTGCTGGGAGCTGTTGCCGCGATCAGCCTGCTTGTCGGAGGGATCGGTATTATGAACATCATGCTGGTCTCGGTGACGGAACGCACCCGCGAGATCGGTATCAGGCTGGCTATCGGAGCACTGGAACGTGAAGTATTGATGCAGTTTCTGGTCGAAGCGATCGTGCTTTCGACACTGGGAGGTTCGATCGGTGTTCTCTTGGGCGTATTGGGCTCTTTGGGTGTGACGCAGGCCTTTGATCTGCCCTTTGTTTTCAATGCGCAGATCATTATCATAGCTTTTAGCTTTTCAACGGCAGTAGGGGTGGTCTTCGGTTATTTCCCCGCACGTAAAGCGGCTACGATGGATCCCATCGATGCGCTTCGCCGGGAGTAGTATCGGCAGAGGGTTTAGGCGTCGGGCATACGCCACTTTTGGGTCTTTTCAAACCACTCGGCCTGGCTGTTATCCGCTTTGGATCTCTCAATCTGCTTGAGCATCGTGACCATGGGTTTGTGGCTTAAAGGGTGTGTCTGCTCTTCCTTTTGAAGTGCCACAAAACCCAGCTTTTCAAAAAAAGTGTAGGCAGCTGAGCCACTCTCTACCGCCAACGCCAGCTGTTTATAGCTAAACCCCACTTCCGTAAGCAGCTGCTGCATCAAAACAGTACCGATCCCTTTGTTACGGTATGGGGGTTTGACGCCGATCACCAGTTCAGGTGTCTGGTCATCTACAAAAGCCAGCCCCCGGTTGTTGCCTTCATGGTCGCCTTTAAGCATACGTACCCATGCGGCACCGGCGACTTTGTTATCCACCATGGCATAGACACCGATATCGGTGGCATACAGACCGTAGTTTTTATAATATTTCTCCAGGTAGGGATGGGTATCGAGTGTCTGGTCTGTTTCGTCAAGACCTGCCGCATAGTGCAGCAGTTCGGTAGCGATTTCGTGTTCAAATGAGCGTAAAAAATAGAGTTCTAAATGCATAGCGCCATTATAGCCAAACCGTAAGATTCGCGCGCTATAATAATCGGTAAATTACTCAATCAAGGATCATTATGCGTCTACTTTTTGCATTGGCTTTTATCTTTAATCTCTCGTTTGCCGCGGCCAAGAAACCGACGGTTATACTGCAGACAACGCAGGGGAGTATTGAGATCGTACTGATGCCGGAAGTTGCGCCCAAGGCCGTAGAGAACTTTGTGGGGCTGATCAAAAAAGGGTATTACAACGGTGTCGTTTTCCACCGTATCATCAAAAACTTTATGATCCAAGGCGGTGATCCGACCGGAACCGGCCGCGGCGGTCAATCGATCTGGGGTAAAGACTTCAAAGATGAGTTTGCCCCCAATGTCATCTTTGACCGTGGGGGATTGTTGGCTATGGCCAATGCCGGTCCCAACACTAACGGCAGCCAGTTTTTTATCACGACCCGTCCGACACCGTGGCTTAACGGTGCCCACACGATATTCGGCAGGGTGAGCAAAGAGAGCATGACGGTCGTTAAGAAACTTGAAAACGTTCCGACGAGCGGACGTTACGGCGGTGACAGACCGCTTCAAAAGCAGATGATACTCAAAGCGAGCGTGCAGTAGGATGCAGGACTGGGTATACAGCTGGCAGCATATCTACGAACAGTTCGATCCGGTAGCCTTTTCGTTTTTCGGATTCAATGTCCACTGGTACGGTATCATGTACGCC
>JBFEYF010000217.1:0-3479 GCA_041562295.1 Sulfurimonadaceae bacterium | reverse complement strand
CACATAATCTCCGGCAAAGTTCATATGGGTTGAGATATAGGGTTGCAGATCCGGTTTTTTACCGACAACACACTGTTTGGATTGGCTGGCAAACTCTTTGACACCCAGACGGTCCAGTGTCTGTTTGGTTGCCTTGATGAATTTGGGAATAAGTTCGATAATGCGTTTGGATATCCCTTGCGACTGCAGGTGAAAATGCTGCTTTTGAAGTTTAAGAATAATCTCTTCATCGCTGTAGATGTCATCTTTCTCTTTATAGCTCCAGAAGTTACTGCGGTCCATGATCGTATAGGCATTACTGTTTAACTTGTTTTTGTCCAGACCGACAAGACAGATAACAGCATGGTAGGGCTTAGCCGCTGTCAGAAAGTCCGTTAGAATGTAGGCAGCATGCATATCCATGTGAAAGATATTATTCAGATCAAAGATAAAGACGCGATAGCCGAAATCGAGACGTGCCTTAAACTCTTTGATATTGATACTTTTACTCAGATCATTATCCAGGCTTCCCTGGAAGCTGTAGGTGAAGATCCCCTTTTCAAAGTCTACGGTCACCTCCTCTTGCAGGTTGCCGAAATGGCTCTCAACGACGATGCGGTCAAAGCTGTTTTTCTGATGGATCCGTTTGAGCATATCCTCTTTGGAATGCGCCATAACGACAAAATATTGTTTACTGATAAGATGGGAGACGATAGATTTGGCCTCATCGGTATCTTCGATATAAACCAGGATAGAAGAGTAGGTGGGGAGTCTGCTGGTACCGATAGCCAAAGCCATGACCTCGATAGTTTTAAAAAGAGAGATCGGGGTG
Source organism: Sulfurimonadaceae bacterium (assembly GCA_041562295.1). Classification (GTDB taxonomy): domain Bacteria; phylum Campylobacterota; class Campylobacteria; order Campylobacterales; family Sulfurimonadaceae; genus JBFEYF01. Next base: position 2,668 of record JBFEYF010000217.1, on the reverse strand, counting down.
GCTTTGATAAACTTCAGCAGTACCGGAAAGAAAGCTTTGGGGTAATCACCAAAACCGATATGCAGTTCATATTTCGTATGCAATATGGAGAGACTTTCGATCAGGGCGACCAGGGAACTCTGGTCGAGTTTATGCATCTCTTTAAATGAGATCATGATCCCTTCGACATGCAGCCCTCTGAGTATTGTCATATGTCCGTTGATACGTGCAAGCAGTTCATTGACACCGCCGACATCCATACTCGCAGGGTAGTGGTAAACAGCGATACTGTGTTGGATATCCGGTTTATATTCTGTGCCGGGAAGCATACTAAATCCTGTCAAAAAATGGTAAAGAAATTAATGGTTTATTTCATCATAACGAAAATAAAGTAAGGTGAATCTAAAAAGGGTCTCTAGGGGAGATAAAAGGGTGTTTTGAGAGAGCCGTTCATGGTTTTTAGCTGAATGTTCCACGTGAAACACAGTAAGAGGAACGCCCACGTTACAAAAGGAGGAGGGTGTGGAGAATGTATAAATATGACAGCGAACCTCTTACTCGCAGGAAAATTGTAACCTACTAGAGTAAATGGAAAGACAATAGATGATTAACCAAGATTAAACATCTATATATCTGGCATACTTTTTAGGCTTCATACGGCGGATATCAACCATCAGATATCCGTCGACACAATCATTGAACTCTTTATCTATACCAAAGTCGGAAAAGGAGACCCCTCCCTCTTCACAAAGCTCTGCATACTGCTTGAACATTGTCGGTATCATAACGTTAAAGTTGCCCAGATAGGCTTTGAGTTTGGCCAGGTCACTTTTGTAGTCATTGCCGTGGAAATAAAGATCCAGTTCCTGTTCACTGTGGCTTGAAATGTGATAGATGTCTGCAGCTTTAAAGAAAGGCTTAGGGGGTGAGAAGTAGGTTGTATAGAAATAAACCAGTGCATCTTTGGCCGCCTTGGGATAGCTGTTGCTGATCGTCACGGGACCGTAAAGGTAGGTGACATGGGGATAGGCTTTTAGGTAGGCTCCTATGCCCTGCCAGAGATAATCCAACGCCCTACTTCCCCAGTACTTGGGCTGAACGAAACTGCGGCCCAGCTCGAGAGAGTGTTCGACAATCTCCGCAAAGCAACTTTCCAGGGTGCAAAGTTCATTCATATATAGACCTGCGACTCCATGACTTTTCATGATGGATCTGCCTACACCGATACGATAGGAACCTACAATCTCTAGTGCATCCTCATCCCAAAGTACGAGGTGGTTGTAGTAGGTGTCATAGCGGTCAAGGTCACGTTTATTTCCGGTTCCCTCACCCACCTTTCTAAAACTGAACTCTCTAAGTCGTCCGATCTCCGACATGATCTCAGGGGAGCACTTATACTCAACGAGGTAGATCTTTTTCTCATCAGTCGTACTACCTAAAAGCTTGGAGTATTTAAGCTCCTGTTTAAGCCCCTGACGCGATGCCGGGTGGGCGATGCACTTTTGGGTTGAAAAGATCCCTTTCTTACCTTTACTGATACGGTAGAGGTGTTTTTTAAAGAGTCTTGTGTACTCTTTGAGGTTTAAAGATGCACGGTTAAATGCTTCAAACGGAATCAATTCACCTATAGTCACCTGGATGTTTTTCTGTTTGGGACGAAGCATCTCATGAGAGAGCATCAAGGTGCCCAAAGGACGGTAAAGAGTAGAGAGAAGATAGAACTTCCAGGAGTTTTTTGCGTTAAGGTGAATAGGAAGGATCGGGGCATGGGTTGCACGGGCCACCTTGATAAACCCGGCCTTCCACTTCTCATCTTTGATACCTGTCACACCGGCACGGCTCACTTCGCCCGACGGGAAGAAAACAACGGCTTCCTCGCCTTCTAGGGCGTCGATAATGGTTTGACGGCTTTGGCGCGAGATCTTACCGTCGATGTTGTTTACGGGAATCAGAAGCTCACGAATCGGCTCAAAATGCATAAGGAGTTCATTGGCAACAATCTTGACCCTTTTATCCTGCCGCTTTTCGCTGATCATCTTTAAAAGCACCAGGGAGTCCATACCGCCCAGTGGATGGTTGGCTATGATGACGACACGTCCCTGGGAGGGGATATTTTCGACCTGGGAACTGCGTACGTCATACGAGACATTGTACCGCTCAATGATCTGATCGATAAAACGGATACCGGTATGCTGGTTTTGAACCAAAAAGGTATTGATCTCATCTTCATGCAGCAGCTTTTTAAGAAAACCGGTAACGCAAGAGGTCACGATTTTGGGATACTTTTGGAAGAACACTTCCATATTGGATCGCAGGAGATTCTCTACGTTGACCATGATACACCTCAGTTTTTAAGGTGCATTGTAAAGAGGGAAAGTTGCGAAAGCGTTACGGAAGGGTTACGCAGCGATTACTGCCGACCTCCAGGAGAGGTAGACTTTAGAAGAGCTCGAGCTCATTCTCATCTTCTTCATACGTCTGATCGGCTTTAAAAAGCTGTTCAAGCTGCAGAATGGAGCTAAAGAGCGAGCTGTCCATATAGTGGATGTCATTGGCATCCTGATCGATAAAGATGATTTTTCTCCAGCTGGAAAAGTCCATGATGATATTGGAGAGGTAGATAATCATTTTCCGATAAACGGAGGGTTCGATTTTGGATAAATCTACCTCTGATAAAAGATTGGAAAGT
>JBFEYF010000216.1:0-3530 GCA_041562295.1 Sulfurimonadaceae bacterium | reverse complement strand
TTGGGGTTGATCTCTATGACCGCGTCATTTAAAGAGCACTCCCCTTTAACGACATGCAGGATATTTTTCTTGGCACTCACCCCCAGGATGACATCCAGGTTCGCCAATCCCAAATCCGCATCAAAGAGCCCCACCTTGATCCCCATTCGGGAGAACATATAGGCGATATTGGCCGAAATCGTACTTTTGCCCACGCCCCCTTTGCCTGAGGTAATAGCGATAAAACGTGTCTTTCTGTTTTGGCCGCCGCTTTGTGCCGCCATCATCTCTTTGAGTTTTTGTGCCTGATCAACCATGTCGGGCCTTTGTAAAACCGTTAAGCAGACAATCCACCAGATAGTCGCTGCTTGCCACTATCAGATCTTCAGGGACTTCCTGTCCGATGGAGAAGTAGCTTACCGGGACTTCAGTCTCATTAAGCAAAGAGAAGATGGTACCGAACCCCTTGGTCTCATCAAGCTTGGTAAACATCAACGTATCGATACCAAGATGTTCAAACTTCTCGAAAGTCGCCATCATATCTTCATATTTGAAGTGACTTGGCATGACCAGCGTCGTATCGACTCTATAGCCGCTGCCGTTTTCCTGCAGACAGCTGTAGAGTTTACCCAGTTTCTCCTGGTCATAGGGAGAACTTCCCATCGTATCGATCAGGATATAGTCGCAATAAGAGAGCGCTTCGATCGCCTGGGTAAACTCCGGAGGATCGACAACCACCTCGATACCCAGTTTCATCATACGGGCATACTGGGTCAACTGTTCCACCGCACCGATACGGTAGGTATCCAGTACAATCAGACCTACCTTGTATTTTTTATCCAGCAGATAAGAAAATCGTGCCGCCAGCTTGGCGACACTGGTCGTCTTGCCTACTCCTGTGGGCCCTACCAACATCATCACACGCTTTTCGGCAGGTTTAAGCGGCATCTCCATACGTACCGGTACCATCTTACGTAGAAGCACCTGAAAATAGCGTTTGACTGTGATCGAGTTTTCCCGCATTTTCATCGGCATATGTTCCAGTGTCAGTCGCATGATCGTCTGCAGATGCTCTTCGTTCATCCCCGACTCTTTGGAGAGGCGGTAGATCTCTGCAAATTCAGGGGGGATCGGGACACCCGGATCTTTTTCCTCCCAGAACATATTTTGTATCAGTTTGACCTTATCCCCAAGCTGCTTGATCTGATGCTTTACATCTTTGAAATCTTCGACATTGTAGGTATGGTGGGCCTGCGGTTTTTTCAGCAAAATATCATCGCCCTCTTCGCTGCCGGCCATATCGTTGATCTGGGAAAACTGCTGGGCAGCCTTAGAGATGCTCAAGACCACCTCTTCACTTCGTTCAATGGCCTCTTTGGGTGTCATCTCCCGTTCATGCTGAAGCATCGGTGAGCTTCTCTTCACCTCGCTGTTTTCGTTGACACCCACAATGACTTCATACAAGGCAGGCTGGTTTAATGTCTTTTTTCTTACCTGCTTGGTCTCTATAACCATAGCTTCGTCGCCAAACTGTTCCTTGACTTTTTTGAGCGCTTCTGCCGGGCTTTGACCTGAAAACGTTAATACTTTCATCGAAAGTTTCCTATGTGTGATAAAGGTAGTAGGACGGATGCCCGTTCCGACCAGTGCGGATGAGGAAGTGTCAAATCTTTATGGTTCATCTTCACCTCCTCGTAAAAAAGCAGATCCAAATCCAAAGTACGCGGTCCATCTTTAAAAAGACGCTTGCGGCCGAACTTCCGTTCGACTTCAAGCAGATACCGCAAAAGTGCCCTCGGATTGAGATCCGTTGTGATCATGATCACCGCATTGAAAAAATCCGGCTGCTCGGCAAAACCAAAAGGAGGATTCCTCAAAATCGGGCTGGTGTGACTTAACGAAACGATATTGTCACGCATCAACAGCTGCAGCAGGTGATCAAACCTGCGTACGACATCACCGACGTTCCCGCCTATACCTACGGTAGCCTTATAGCGCTTTGCAGGCATTGTAAAACGGGACGGAAATTTTTCCCGCTTGATCAGCTGCATCGATGATGAGATAGCTTTAGTCAACACCTATAATCCCCTGAACACTTACGCCTTTTGCTGTTCTTGAGCCGCTTTAAGTTCTGTCAAGATCTGAAGCACAGAGATCATCGCAAGATGGTAACCGAACGGGCCAAAACCTACGATCTGCCCTGCGCATACCGGTGCTGTCACTGACGTATGTCTAAACTCTTCACGTCTGTGAATGTTGCTTAAATGCACCTCGACTGTCGGCAGTGCTACGGCACTGATCGCATCACGGATCGCAATCGATGTATGTGTGTAGGCAGCAGGGTTAATGATAATCGCATTGGCGTCACCGTAACACTCCTGAATACGGTCAACGATCTCACCCTCCAGATTACTTTGAAAAAACTCAATCTCAACACCGTTTTGCTTTGCGAACTCTTCCATCTGTTTATGAATTTGTTCCAGCTTCATGGGACCGTAAATATTCTGTTCACGAACACCCAGCATATTGAGATTTGGACCTTGAATAACAACAATTTTCATTTATAACCTTCAACTATTTTTAATCACCTATTATAGCGTTTGAAGCAAAAAAAAGGCTAAAAAGGTTAAGCCATTTTCACATTTTGTCGATAAAGTTTGCAAAGTACCCGGTTCACACCTACAATTATAAGGTTTTTTTATGTTTTCCATTACCCCTAAATATATTTTTACGCCCAAAGGTTTTGTAACCGACCATACCATCATCTTTGATACCAAGATCCTGGATTTCGGTAAAAGCGAAGAGATGCTTTGTGCTTATCCCGATGCCGAAAGTATAGCTATTCCCAAAGAGAGTGTTCTTACCCCGGGCTTTATCAATGCCCATGTTCACTTGGAGTTTTCCGCCAACAAGACCGACCTGAAATACGGACGCTTTATCCCCTGGCTTTACAGTGTCATCCAAAAGCGTGAGGAGCTGGTCGCATCCTGCGACGAAGCGTGCATTAAAGAGACGATTGAAACGATGCTGCAAAGCGGTACGACGACCTTCGGCGCCATAAGCAGTTTCGGTGCTGAGATGCAAGCATGTGCCCAGACACCGGCCAAGGTCCTCTTTTTCAACGAACTGATCGGTTCCAGTGCCGCGATGGCCGATGCTTTATGGGGCGACTTCCTGGGACGGCTCAACGAGAGTAAGGCGTTAACTAACGATACCTTTATACCGGGCATTGCCATCCACTCCCCCTATTCCGTACACCCTGTACTGGTCAAAAAAGCGGTTCAACTTGCTCGGGATGAGTCACTTACCACAACGTCCCATCTGCTTGAAAGTGATGCCGAACGTCAGTGGCTGGAGGAGTCTACAGGAGACTTTGCCCCCTTTTTCAAAGACTTTTTAAACCAGGATCAGGCGGTGACCTCGATAGAAGAGTTTATCGAAAGTTTTGATAACAAACCCACCCTTTTCACCCATGCCACCAAACTCTCAGCCGCTCATGCCAAAAACCTGCAGGGCAAAGGACATACCATCATCCACTGCCCCATATCCAA
>JBFEYF010000215.1:0-3533 GCA_041562295.1 Sulfurimonadaceae bacterium | reverse complement strand
TCTTAGTATCACTTTGCCCTGAGGAAAGTGAGCCTCATCTTCTACACTCACAAGCAAAATATCCTCTTCATGTTTTTCCAAAAGTTTCGGTGTCTGCTTGGTCTGTGCCGCATTGTTGTAATGTGCTAAAGCTCGACCGGTTGTCAGGTGAAACTTCTCGATCTTCTCTCTGTTTCGCAACTGCTTGACCTGACCGCGCTCTACGTACTGGTGGTAGTGGAAATGGCCAAGGCCGTCATCGGTTCTAAAGTCCAAAAGGTGCAGTACCGGTGTATCTTCGATATAGACGGGCCACTGAAGACCGCGTTTGCGGTGGCGCTCCAGACGCTGGTAGGATGCACCCTGGAAACGTCTGTGGGCTGTTTCGCGTACTTCGTTCCAGACATCGCTGGACTCTTTATACTCATAATTTCCGCCCAGCTTGTTGTTAAGCATCTGGATCACTTCCCAGTCGTCAGGAAGATCCGATTTTACAAGAGGCTGTGAAAGGTGCAGACGGCGCATGGCATTGACATAGACGCCTGTCTTTTCGTAGGCTGAGCGTACACCGATGACGATATCGGCTTTGGAAGCGATATCGTTCATGATGATCTCCTGGACCAGGATAAACTCCAGGTTCTGGATCGCCTTGTCAATTTTATTGAGGTTGGGGTGGATATGGGTGATATCTTCGCCCATATTGTGCAGACTCTTAACGCGTCCTTCGATCATCTCGTCAATCAGCTGAGGTGTCATCAGACCCACCTCTTTAGGTGTCTGGTAATCGGGGTCATAATAGGGAAGCATTCCCATGTCACAGGCACCCTGGACATTGTTTTGGCCTCGAAGCGGCATCAGACCGGCACCGGTTTTACCCACATTGCCGGTTAGAAGTGCCAGGTGCGTGATTGCCATAACGGCCTTGGAACCGTCCAGGTGTTCCGTGATACCCAGACCCCAGAAGATCATCGATTTTTTAAGCGCATATTCGCGTGCGATTTTAGGGATCAGTTTTGCCAGATCTTCATAGCCTTCAAGCTCTTCAAAAAATTTCGGATTGGCATAAGGGTCGTTGAGGATGCTTTGGCGGTACTCCTCAAACCACTTCGTACGGGTAGCGACAAACTCTTCGTTATAAAGCTCTTCGGAGAGGATCACATAAGCCATCATATTCAGTACTAAAAGGTTGGCTTCATGCGGGATGACTGCCTGATATTTGGCAAACTTGCCCAGCTTGATTTTGCGTACGTCGATGACGGCCAGGTTGTCATGCTGCTGGGCCGCTTCGACGATACGGTTGGCTACGATCGGGTGGGCTTCTGTAGTGTTGGAACCCATGACGATCATAAACTCTGTCTGATAGATATCATCATAGGGGTTGGTCGCGGCACCCTCTCCGATAGTCGTACGCATCCCTTTGAGTGACGGTGAGTGGCAGACGCGTGCACAGTTGTCTACATGAGGCGAGTTAAGCGTATGGCGTGTATATTTTTGGAAAAGGAACGCGGATTCGCATGAGGTTCTGGCCCCGCCGATGGAGCAAAGACTGTGGCGTCCGTACTTCTCTTTGATTTCGCTCATCTTGGCAGCTGCGATCGAAGTCGCCGTTTCCAGATCGGTCTCATACCAGATCTCGTCAAGATCTTTAAAACGATCTTTGTAGCTCTCTGTGATGTGGCTGTTCTTTTGGGCAAAACTTTTACGGATTCTCGGTGCCCTGATACGGTTAGGACTCTCGACAAAGTCAAATCCCAGTTTTCCTTTGATACAGAGTTTCCCCTGAGATACATAACCATCTTTGGCAGCCGAGATCTTTACGATCTTATTATCTTCCACATGCCCCTGAATATCGCATCCGACGCCGCAATAGGTACATACACTGTCAATCAGTTCAACATTTTCCACAGCTTACTCTTCTTTATTAAAATTTGCAAATGTTACTATGCGCTGCCTTAAAAATAACGGAAGTAAATTGAGCACACGGATGATTAAAACAAATCTAAGCGGGAAAGCGTAGATCGCTTTTTTCCTCTCTATGGCCCTGGCAATGCGCGCTACACCTTTTTCCAAGGGAAGCAAAAAAGGCATATTGAAACGGTTTTTATCGGTCAGTTCGCTGACGATAAATCCCGGCTTGATCGTCGTCACACGAACATGAAACGGGTAGAGCAAAAAACGCAGCCCTTCGGCATAGGCATTCATCGCTCTTTTGCTGCTGCCGTATACCAGTGAAGTAGGCATCGTAAGCAGTGAGGCTAATGAGGAGATAAAGACGACATGACCGTTTTGCTGCTCTTTGAGCTTGGGAATGACCGGCTCCATAAAGGCGTGCAGGCTTAAAAGGTTGGTATCATAGACCTGTTTTGCCAGGGCAAACGGGGTGACACTGCCGCTGTGTCCTGTGGAGATGCCTGCATTGAGGATGATCAGATCAAGCTGGATCTTTGAAAGCTCTTCCCCGATCTGCTGCATTGTCTCAAAATCGGTGACATCAGCTTGAAAAAGGGTTACGGATACACCGGTAGGGGTTAATGCGTCACGAAGTGTTTCCAACCGGTCGAGACGTCTGGCAATTAAAAAGAGGTGGTTGCCGGGCTTGGCATAGTAACGGGCCAGGCCTGCTCCGATACCGGAACTGGCACCGGTGATGATGATGTTCATCAGTTGTCGATGCGGATCATGACCGGAGTGTTTTGTACAAAGTCAAAACTCTCAAGCTTGCTAATCACAGCCGCGATCGCTTTTTCTGTCGCGACATGGGTAGCAAAGAGGAGGTTGGCTTTGGTGTTGTCTACAGGACGCTGTAGTACTGTTTCGATCGAGATATTGTGTTCTGCAAACAAAGCTGTGATTTTTGAAAGTACGCCCGGCTTGTCATCTACCAAAAGACGCAGGTAGTAAGCTGATTCGATCGTTTCGCGATCTTTGAGTTTGAGTTTCTCTTTGGAAGGGGAGTCAAATCCCAGCATCGGAGAGCGTTTACCCGAACGTGCAATATCGACAAGGTTGGCAATAACGGCTGAGGCCGTGGCATCCCCGCCGGCACCCGGGCCGTAGTAAAGTGTCTCACCCACTTTATCACCGACTACAGACACGGCATTCATAACGCCGTCGATCTTGGCGATCATCTCATCTTTACGGATCAGTACCGGATGGACACGCAGTTCTACTTCCGAGCCTACTTTTTTGGCCACAGTCAGCAGTTTGATGACATAACCGAACTCTTTGGCAAAAGCGATATCTTCCTGTGTGACCTTTTCGATACCTTCGATAAGGATATCTTCGGGTTTGGCGTCAATGCCGTAGGCGATGGAAGCCAGTATCAGAAGCTTGTGCGCTGCATCAAAACCGCCGACGTCAAAAGTCGGATCGGCTTCGGCATAGCCAAGGTCCTGTGCCTCTTGAAGGATCTCGTTGTAATCAACACCTTCATCCATCATCTTGGTCATCATATAGTTACAGGTACCGTTCATAATACCTTTGATCGACTCGATATGGTTGGCGGTCAATGCATCACGAAGTGCCGTAATGATTGGAATACCTCCGGCAACGGC
>JBFEYF010000214.1:0-3534 GCA_041562295.1 Sulfurimonadaceae bacterium | reverse complement strand
TAAAAGCGCATGGATATCCTTTTTATCCCAGGAGTGGTTACCGCCTGTCATGACATCAATACCCGCTGCAAAAAGCTCGTTTGCGTTTTTTGTACTTACTCCGAAACCGTGTGAAGCATTTTCGTAATTCGCAATAACAAAATCGATAGCGTGAATCCGCCGAAGCTCTTTGAGGTGGGTAGTAATCATCGATCGGCCCGGGCGGCCGACGATATCTCCGATAAAGGCTATACGCAACTATTTACCTTCGATATAACGTCCATTAAGCGGTTGAACCGGGCGGAAGTTATCTTTATGATGTGTACGGAATGCTGCAATCTGTTTGGCATCGGCACTGATCGTATCTTTCATGACATACCAGCGCACATACTCAGAGCACGGAGGTGTCGTTAAAGAACCCATGAAATGGTAGTAGTGCTGCGTATCTTTTGGAAGCAGATCTACGGTAGCGACTTTAAGGTCACCGCCGTCCAAATGGGCTACGATCCCTTCAAGTGCTTTATTGTGTTCACCCTCTTCTACCATCACAGAGACAACGGCAAGTTCGCCTTTGGCATTTTGATGCACCAGGTGCATCTCAAGGTCAAACTGTTTACCGTCGATAAGGTTTTCACTCTTTCCGTGGAAATGATACTGCAAAAGCTTATAATGCTCTCCGTTTACAGAGATACCATGGTCATCTTCTGGCGTAATCTTGATCGCATGTCCATTATCCACCTCATGCGAAAGTACCGCTTCTGTACTTTCATGAAACTCCAACGCATTTGCGTCAGCTACCATCGTCGCATTTTTAGTGATAATGTTAATCGGCGACTGGGATTGTCCTTCAGCACATATCTTGCTTACTTTACCCCAGTTTTTTGGACCGAACTCTCCCTTATCATCATAAGAAAAATCTACATCACTACTACACCCTGTCAATAAAACGCCTGCGGCGACCGCCGCCAATGTCATCTTTTTCATAACTCCTCCCTTTCTATATCAAAACAGTTATAATTGTAACAAAAAACTCTAAGCTATACTTAAAACTTGTAGCTTCCTATAAGACGGTACTGTTGAAGCTTATCTCCTGCTACCTGAGCATTATCAAAGACAAAAATAGCTTTCACGGCCAGATCCCAGCCCGAAAGTTTGTAGCTTATTACACCGTTGATATCTGTCTGAGCTGCATCCAGGCCGCGGTCAAAGCGGGCTGCAGCTACCGTCATTTTCATTTTTTGACTCGCTTGATGATCATAAGCGATCTTCAAACCCAGTGTACCGGCTTTGTAACCGCTATCGGCGTCCAAAGCCCCTCCGTAAAGTGACTTAAAAAGGTTGTTACCGGTAATTGTATCCGTAAAAAGAGGCGTACCGTCAAAAGGTGCTATGATGTCGCTATAGGCATCAGCATGATCCGCCGTATGCGTCACTGCAAACGTATATTTATCTCTGTCCAAGCGTTTGGAAAGTTTGAGCCCCGCAGAAGTGACCTTCATACCTTGCCTTTTTGTACCAAATAGTGTGACTCCGTTTTTCATAGCCGTGTCAAAATAGCCGATACTCTCCTGGTAGATCCCCTGAACGGCCCACTCCCAACCGGAAAACGCCCCCTTATAATCAACATAAAGGGCATTAAAAAACGCTTCCATGCGGTAGTTATAAAGCCTGAACTTTTCATTGACATCGACACTGGCGATCAACAAAGCGCCTTTATCTTTGCCGGTATAGGCTTGGGTATTACTCCCCAACGCATGTTCCAGGATATTATAAAAGCGGTCGGATGTTCGCTGTTTAAACTTGTCAAAATAGGCGATGCCGAAACGGTGACCCGACATCTTAAACTCCATGGCGCTACCTGAGAATGTTGAAGGGAGCATACGTACCTCTTTTTGCGCTGCAAGCGGTGAGTCATACTTTTGCCGTCCCACTTTGAGCATAAAAGATTCATTCTCATATCCCGTATAAGCTTCACCGATAAGGGTAATACTCTTGCCTACATCTGATGCGATTCCGCTTACCGCCTTGATATCTTTGGCCAAAATAGAACCGTCAACCCGGGAGGGGTCACTATCTACGAAGAGCCCGTTGGTCGTCATAAAATTGACATGGGCGAAGAGACCGCTTACACGCTTGGTTGTTACACCAAGCTGACCTCCTATAGCCAAAGCGTTCGAGTCCAGTGTATTCACGCTTCCCGACTGCTTATAGGTACCGATATTATAAACCTTGAGCTTGCCACTTATTTTCATCTGTTCATCGGCACATAACGGTACCACTACCATCACAAAAAGCAGGAGCTTTTTCATCTTTACTTTGCCTTTGATCGTAAATACTTAAGAACTTCGGCTAAGAGATCATCATCATCTTTGCTTCGTGCCTTGAGTGTCTGTTTCGTTTCGTCGGCAAATTGTATCGTAATATTTTCATTATAATTGCTTATCATTTTGATATCCAATGAGAGTGCCAGAAGTTTTATTACGATCAGTTCGAAGAACTGTTTTGTCGGTGTATCGAGTTCTCCGAAACGGTCGATGACCTCCTCTTCGATCTCGTACACCTCTTTAGGTGTTTCGCACTGGGACAGACGGCGGTAAAGCTCCAGACGCAGGCGGTCTTCAGTGACGATGCGGTCTGAGATAAAGGCGGATATCGTCAGTTTAAGGTCCACATTCTCATGACTTTGTACATCTTTGTTACTCAGTACCGCTATGGCGTCTTCCAGCATTCTCAAATAGAGCGAATAGCCGATCTGCTTGATGTGACCGCTTTGGGCATCACCGATAAGATTACCCCCGCCCCGTATCTCAAGGTCATGGTAGGCTAACGCCTGACCGCTGCCCAGGTAGGAGTTGGATTCCAGGGCTACCAGTCTCTTCGTCGACTCTGGCGTTAATGTCTCTTTATCCTCGACAAAGAAGTAGCAGTACCCTTCCGTATCGCCCCGTCCGACGCGGCCTCTTAACTGATGCAGGTCCGCTATACCGAACCGGTCCGCCCCGTCGATGATCATCGTATTGACGTTGGGCATATGGATACCGCTTTCGATGATGGAGGTTGCCAGCATCAGGTCATATTTTCTTTCGCTAAAGGCCATAATCTCTTTTTCCGTCGTTACCGCGGAGACCTTGGAGTGCAGCGCTACGATACGAAGACCCGGCATCAGTTCCTGAAGCTGGGCCTTTTTGCCTTCCATATGGGCGATATTGTTAAAGACATAAAAGACCTGGCCCCCGCGGCGAAGCTCACGGCTGATTACCTCTTTGACAAGTTTCTCTTCATATGCCTTGACAAAGGTACGCACCCCTTTGCGTTCTAAAGGAGGAGTAAGCAGTTGCGAAAGCGTCTTGATCTGCGAAAGCGCCATATTCAAACTTCGGGGGATCGGGGTAGCAGACATGGAGAGCAGATGGGTATTTTCATACATCTCTTTGAGCTTCTCTTTTTGCTTGACACCGAACTTATGCTCCTCATCGATGATCACAAGCCCCAGATTTTTTATCTTCACACCAAAAAGCGCATGGGTACCCACAACCACATCAAGCTCGCCTGCTT
>JBFEYF010000213.1:0-3536 GCA_041562295.1 Sulfurimonadaceae bacterium | reverse complement strand
TTTGAGATCTTTATTCATAGCGAGTGAACTGCCGACCAGCAGCGGAACGGTTATCAGGGAACAAGGGGCCAATGCCGTCAGACTTCCCGCACCCAGGGCCCCGACAAACGTCCAAACGGTATCGGACGTCAAAAGGGAGATAATACGCTCTTCCAACGCTATGTGTTCATCAAATGGATCACTTCGTCAACGCTGAGCACTTTACCGGTGCTAACTACTTTCCCGTCGATCACCAACCCCGGAGTACTCACAACCTGGTACTCCATAATCTTCATGATATCATCGACTTTTTCAAGCTGCACGAATTTACCGCTTTTGGCGATCGCCTCTTTGACTACCGCTTCCAGCTGCGTACATTTGGAGCATCCTGTTCCCAAAACTTCTATTTTCATAGCAGACACTCCTTCATCATCGGTTCCAGCTCTTCGGCTTTGACATCACCGGTAATCGTAATCGACGTACCCTCTTTTTCATTTTTGACTTCGATCTTTTCTATCTTTTCCATGATCTCAGGACTGCACGAACAGCTGCACTCCCCGCTTTGGCACTCTGCGATCTTGGCTGAAAGATCCTCGCTTTTAAATCCGCTTAAAACAGCTTTGACACCGCTTTTTGTATTATCGACTTTAAACATCTATTACTCCTTACAAGATGATATTAAAAAGATACCCTATCGCTATGATACCGACACCTACGATCGCAAAAAAGATCGTGATCAGTTTGAGTGAAATGACACGCTTTAAAATCAGCGCCTCCGGAAGGCTTAAAGCAGTCACGGCCATCATGAAACTCAGTGCCGTTCCCAAAAGCATACCTTTGGAAGTCAAGACTTCCACCAAAGGCATCACACCTGCGGCATTGGAGTACATCGGAATACCCATCAGTACTGCGATGATCACGGCAAAGGGATTGCCCGCCCCGGCATAAGAGGCGATCAGATCAGTGGGGATATAGCCGTGGATCCAGGCCCCTACCCCGACGCCGATCATCACATAGATATAGATCTTTTTAAAGATATCCTTTGTATAGATCCATGCCTCTTTGGCACGCTCTTTATAGCTTAATACGACCAAACCGGCTTCAAGTTCCGCATCAAGAGGTGTAACCTGCAGCAATACCTCTTTTTCCATATGCAGTCTTCCGATCAGCCAGCCGCCTACAATGGCGACACTCAAACCGAACAGGATATAGATAAGGGTCACTTTCCATCCGAAAATCCCAAACAACATCGCAATGGCGATCTCGTTGTTCATCGGAGCCGATATCAGGTAACTAAAGGTGACCCCGATAGGAATACGGGCCTGCAAAAATCCTAAAAAGAGCGGTATAGCAGAGCAGGAACAAAAGGGCGTGACGACACCGAACAGGGCCGCACCGACATAGCCGTAAAAAGCAGATTTCCCCTGCAGATGGGCCCGTACATATTCGGTATTGACCCAGGTTCTTAAAAATGAGACGGCAAAGATAATCACCAGCAGTAAAAACCAGATCTTTACCGTATCGTAGATAAAAAAGTGTACGGCATCGGCCAGTTTGCCTTCCATGGCGAAAACGTTAAAGACCAAATCTCGGGAGAGTGCTTCCCACATCAGCAAAGCTCCGCTTTAATGACCGGCAACAACTCCTTTTCGATAAGATCCAGTGTCTTTTCATACTCGATCTGGGCTTTTCCGCTGGGATCTTCAAAACCTACATGGATCGTTTTGACCGCATGGGGGAAAACCGGGCAGGTCTCCTTGGCATGATCACATACGGTAACGATCAGATCAAAGGCGGTATCCAGGACCGTTTCGATCACTTTGGAGTGATATGCATCTCTCCAGTACCCTTTGGCCTCCAAAAGCGCTTTCGCATGCGGATTAACCTGACCGCTTGCTTTGACACCCGAACTTTGGGCATGGACGCAATCACCCAGTTTCTCGTTGATCAAAGCTTCAGCCATAATAGAACGGCAGCTGTTGCCCGTACATAAAATCAATACATTTTTTTTCATACTTTACATGCTCCTACTTCTGATGCGGGTTGAAATTGAGGAAGATCGATATCCAGAGATCGGATCTCTTCCAACGCTTCACTTCTAAACCGGTCTAATGGGCTTCGTATGGAGTAATAGGCCCAAGTCCCTTTTCTATCAACCCGGATAAACCCCGCCTCTTTTAAAATCTTCAGGTGACGGGAGAGACGTGACTGGATCATCTCCAAAGAGTTTTGCAGATCACAGACACAACACTGACCGTAAGTATCCAAAAAACGCAATATCAACACACGGGTCTCATCATTAAGCGCTGCAACACTTTTTACAAAGATTTCCAATCCCCTCTCCTTTTTATGATCGCATCATAGCATAAAATATATAAACATCAAGATATATTGATATATTGCCCCTTGTTAAGTCGTTCCTTACTTTTTTATAACTCTATAATAAAGCAGGCACCGCCATCCCTGTTTTGGGCATAGAGTCTGCCTTGATGATGTTTTTCTACGATAATCTTGGACATATAAAGGCCTAACCCTGTCACATTTTTTTCATCTTTGGTCGAAAAATAGGGGTCAAATATCTGTTTTATGATAGCTTCGGGTATGCCGCCGCCATTGTCGCAGATGATGATTTTTTTATCTTCCGTCGTGATGTTAATCAATCGCTCTTTGATATCTTTTCTTTGAAAGTTGTCTTGAGCATTTTTTAGGATGTTTAAAATCACCTGGATCATCTCATTATCATGCAGCTCTATTACTTCTTCGCAACGATACTCTTCTATCACCTTTATATTGGAGCTTATCAGTGACCCTTTAATAAGCGTTAATGATTGCACGACAAGATCTTTCAGTTTTACCGTTACCGATTTTTTGTTCGGTTTATAAAAATTTCTAAAATCATCTATCGTATGTGACAGATATTGGGACTGTTTATTGATCTCTGAAATGATTCGGTGCGTATCCTCATCGGAGAGATTTTTCTTTAAAAGCTTTGTCGTTTCCCATCTAGCCGCATTTATGGTGATGATATTCAAAGGTTGCCGCCACTGGTGTGCTATCATACTGATCATCTCACCCATAAGTGCCATTTTCGATTGTTGCAACATCTTTTGGTCCTGGATCCTGTTTTTCTCAACCTCCTCTTTGATCCTCTGTTCAAGTGTCACATTGATATCTTTGAGTTTTTCTCTGGACGCCTCTAAATCCTTGGTCCTTTTTTGAACAATACTTTCCAGATTTTTATTTGTCTGATACAAGAGGTATTGCCTGTAAGCCAAAAAGAGTACGACAATCATCATGATCACAATGATATATATAACAACTTCCCAGTCTATAGTAGCGGTCACATATACCGGCCTCGTCCATTTATGATATATCTGGTCAATATCACGCTTATCAATCTGTGCCAATGTTTTATCAATTAGGGTTACCACTTCACCCGGCATTTTTTTTGAGATAGCGATTTTTAAATGAAATTCGGGATCAAGTTTTCTGGCAATGTGTAAGTGGCGGTACCCTTTTGTGTTAATAATATAATCAGCAGTCGCCGAGTTGATCAC
>JBFEYF010000212.1:0-3616 GCA_041562295.1 Sulfurimonadaceae bacterium | reverse complement strand
CTCATCTTTAGAGGCGTCATTGGCGATCAGGCTTGATATCGCCTCACTGATCATCATCACTTCACTGAGCATCTCACGCCCCATGAAGCCGGAGCCGTTGCACTCTCTACACCCTTTGCCCCGGTAAAACTGCGGGCTGTCGGGAAGGTATTGTGCGACCTCTTCGATAATCGACTGTGTCGGTTCATAACGCTCTTTACAGGCAGAACAGATCTTACGCACCAGGCGCTGAGCCTGAACCGCTACAAGGGCACCGGAGATCAGGTAGGATTCGATCCCCATATCGGACATACGCGAAATGGCTGAGACGGCATCATTGGTATGGAGGGTGGAGATTACCAGGTGACCGGTGAGTGCTGCCTGGATGGCAATGCGCAGGGTCTCCTGGTCACGAATCTCCCCGATCATGATCTTATCCGGATCCTGACGCAAAATGGAGCGCAGGGCTGCCGCAAAATCAAGGCCCGCCTTGACACTGACCTGGACCTGCTGGACCAGGTTCATGCGGTACTCAACCGGATCCTCGACGGTAATGATCTTCTCTTCGACATTACGCAGTTCATTGAGTGCACCGTAGAGTGTGGTTGTCTTACCCGATCCGGTCGGTCCGGTAACGAGTACAATCCCGTAGGGGGCATGAAGGGCATTGACCAGATGTTTGTAGTTGTGAGGACTCATCCCGGAGTCTTCAAGTTTGATCATCACCTTGGATTTGTCCAGGATACGCATAACGATCGATTCACCTGTGAGAATAGGGAGGGTTGAGATACGGAAGTCAAACTCTCTATCCGCGACCATAGCGGAAAAACGTCCGTCCTGCGGCTTTCTTTTTTCAGCGATATCGAGGTTGGACAGAAGTTTCATACGCGATACAAGGGGCGGATAGATATCTTTGTCAAAGATAAAGATCTCCTGCAGGTGGCCGTCGATTCTGGCGCGTACGACACAGTTCTTTTCTGTCGGCTCGATATGGATATCACTCCCGCGTGAGTTGATCGACTGTCTGAGGATCACTTCGATCAGTTTAAGTATTGCTGAAGACTCCTCTTCGCCTTTTGCAGCGCCTGTATTGCTGGTCAATTCATTGCGTATTTCGCTGACAAGCCCTTTGACACTATCTTTGATCTCTATTTTGTTCAAATAAGAACGGATCTGTGCCTGGGTTGCGATAGCGACTGTGATCGGTTTTCTGGGGAAAAGCCGTTGGACCAGCTCCTGGGACTGAATATTCAGCGGATCGCCGAAGGCCACGGTGATATGCAGATCATCTTCGGCTACCGGCATGGCTACGGCGCGTTGAAGTTGATTGAGCGGTACCCGTTCGGCCAAACGGTAATCAATATCTCTGGAATCGAGGTCGATAAAGGTGAGGTTGAGCGATTCTGCCAGATGCATCAGAAGGGATTGCTTGTTGACAAAAGGGTACTCATCGAGGATATCTATGGTATAAGCACCCCGTTTGAGCTGCTCGACGATAAAACGCTTAAGAAAGTTGGCCGAGACAACGCTGACCTTTACAAGTGTCTCCAGAAGGTTCTCTTCACTAACTCCACGTGAACGGATACGTTCCATCTGTATCTCATTGATATGGCCTGCTTTAAAAAGATCTTCTGTAATTTTGTCCATGCTATTATCCTACCAAAATGTGTGACGTCTCTTTAAGATGTGATTTTCATAAACCTCGATAACGATCTTGGGCATCCTCTGGTTCTTGTCCAGATAGAGTTGATAGTGAATCTCCTCTTTAGCCGGGTCTTTCAACGTATAGATCCCCTCTACCGCTTGGGGCTGATACAAAGCATAAAGATCAAAGACTTTTGAGAGTATGTATGAGGATGCCGGCAGTTTGATCCCTGAGATATCATAACCGTCAAGAAGCGCATGGTATAGCAGTTTTTTCTTCATTAAAATGGCTGAGAGATAAGCCGCATTGGCCCGGGCATCTTTGGAGTGCTTGAGCATCACAATCGGGGTCGCCAGCCGGTCAAGTGAGTCGTTGTTGAGACAGGCATAGGCATAGAGTGAGATAAAGGCTTCATCACGGCGGTTTTTTCTAAAGAGCTTAAAACCCTGGTTGCAGACCGCTTCGTACTCCCCCTTATTGTAAAGTTTAAGCAGGCGGGCTTTCTCATCTGCCAACGAGAGTGTTAAGAATATAAAAAATGCTAACAGCAACTTCATGGTTTGAGTGTTCCTAGATTGATCTGTCTGTAAAGTTTGCTGACCGGTGCCGAGTCGTTACGTTTCATATAGGTCCTGATCAGCTGTCTGGCAGCCTCTTTGCGTCCTAAAAAATAGAGAGATTTGGCACTGATCAGCCAGCTTTGCATATTGTTTTGATCGATATTATTGACTTCCAATGCATAAAAATAGGATTTTCTGTAAGATCTTTCCCTCAAAAAATGTTGAGCGATCGTTATACCCAGTGTCGGGTTCTTTGTCTGATTAAATCTTTGAATAAGTGTATTGATCTTTGTTTCGGCTGATGAAGATGAGATCTCAAGGTTTTGCTTTGATCGCTTTTGATGTTCTTCTCTGACCTCTTGGGTTTTTTGGGAGACCTTTTTCTCTTGTGTTACTGAAGGCTCTTTTTTGAGTTGATGCTTGGGATTGGCCCGGCTGGATCTTTCCGATGGCGTCTCCTGGATATTTTGCATGAACCTAAAAGAGGGTTGAAGCTCTTTGACCGGGTTTATTACCGAAACGGGTTCTTGTTTCAAGAGATTCTGTGCAGGCTCTTTGTGCGGTGTTTCTTCTGTTTGTACTGCTTTAGGCAGTGTTGTGTTGATTTCGTTTTTTAAAGGTGCTAAGGGTGCTTTTTGAGATCTCTCTTCTGTGAAGAAAAAGCCCAAAGAGATCAAAAAAGAGAGCACTACCAAGGCTGCCGCTACATAGAGATAGGGAAGACGCTGTTTACGTTTATAAAGTTTCCATTCCCGTTCCAGATGGTTGATATTGGTCATGAGATAAATCCTGCTTTGATGGCTGCCATCTCAATCATTTTGCGCGAGATCTGAGAAGTGGATACTTTATGGGGAGCCTGTTCCAAATAGTCAAGATAGAGTTCAAAAAGTGTATAGAGCAGTTTGTTCGTATCCCTGTAGTTGCCTTGAGTGAATGTATAGATCCATTTGACCTGCGGTTTGCCAAACTGGTTTGCCAGGTCAAACAGGGAGTGTTTTAAGAGTTTTTTTTGAATATAGGTCAAAAGCTCCTGCTTGGATGCATTAAAAAGTTCGATACTCTCCCAAATACGTGTTTGAAAATGTTCCTTGGCAATAAGATCTTCCTCTTCGGTTTTATGGAGGGTGATGACAAATTTAATTTTACGGGTATCTGAGATAAGACGGATCTTCTCCATAAGATCATTGGAATAAAGCTGCGCTTCGTCCAAAAAGACAATGGGGGTAGTCTCAAAATCTTTTTGTTCCAAAAGCTCGATCAACTGGGTAAAACTGAACTCTTCAAAAGGGCGAAAGGAGAGGATGTCGCGGGCAATCGATTTGATAAACTCCAGTTCGTCTACCAACGGGGTATGGTAGATCGCTGCCGGCTGATTTGCGCTGATCTCTTTATAGAGACGATTTAGCATCATACTTTTACCGGTACCCGGTCT
>JBFEYF010000211.1:0-3616 GCA_041562295.1 Sulfurimonadaceae bacterium | reverse complement strand
CGGGGAGGCGATCACGGTCCATTTCGACCTTTCAGCCTGTGCCCATGTCGCTATCTGTATCCGTGAGCTTCCCGAGGTCTTCGACGTCAAAAAGCGCCCCTGGATCAACGCCGACGGTGCCGATGCCCAGAAAATCGTCGCCATCTGCCGCGCCTGCCCCTCGGGGGCACTCAGCTACACCCTCAAAGGCGAAGCCAGAGTCGACAGCTTCGAGAGTGAAGTGAAACTGGTGGTGGATGAGAACGGTCCCTTAGAGGTGTGGGGCGGTGTCGAGATCGAAGGGGCCGAAGCGCCCAAGGTCGCGGACCACTATACGCTCTGCCGCTGCGGGGCCAGCAAAAACCACCCCTACTGTGACGGCACGCACCACAAGGTGAAGTTCAAAGGCTAGTGATCGTGATGGTGGTGATGCTCCTCGATACGGCACACCTCATCGGGAAACTCGATCTCCAGCGTCGTATGGGCAAATCCGAACTGCTCCAGGCTCTCTTTGATCTGCTGTTTGAGATCGATATACTGCTCCACGGAGAGCTTTTCGGTCGTCATGATATGGGCTGAGAAGATCTTCTGATCCCCGTCCAGGCTCCAAAGATGCACATGGTGCATACTCTCGATATGGAAGATCTTCTCAAGCTCCGCAATGACCTCCTGGACATCATCCCCATCAGGGGCCGCCTGCAGCAGGATCGGAAGCATCTGGCGGATATTTTTAAGCACGCCTCTTAAGATATAAAGGGTGATCAGTATCGCCAAAATCGGGTCCAGGATCGGCAGGTCCACAAAGAGCATCACGACCGATACGACCAGTACCGCGACCCATCCCAGCACATCTTCAAGCAGGTGCAGTGCCACGGCTTTTGAGTTGATCCCCTCGTTTTTGGATAGCCGCACGATCGCGTAGCCGTTGACCGCGACCCCCATCAGGGCCAAAAGGATCATCCCCTCGGCATGGGCATACTGCGGTTCGATCAGGCGCGGGATCGCCTCGGTGAGGACAAAGACGGAACTGCCTAAAAGGATCAAAAAGCTGATCATCGCCCCCAGCAGGGTAAAACGCTTGTAGCCGTAGGTGTAGCGGCTGTCCGAACCGTTATGCGAAAGCTTCTCGAAGTACCACGCCTGCCCCAGGGCGAAGGTATCCCCAAGGTCGTGTACCGCATCGGCCAGGATCGCCGTCGAGTTGGTCAGCGCACCCCCGATAAACTCGATGATCGTAAAGAAGAGGTTGAGAAAGAAGGCGATTTTGATATTTTTTACCGTACCGTGGTGATGGTGGTGGTGTCCGTGGTCATGTCCCATGATCCGCTCCTCTTTATTGCACCTATTATACTCTTTTAGCCTGCCGTTTGTTGGCTGCGTTTACCTGATGTGCATCCGCTGTTTTTGCGTGCGTTTCAAAAGGGCGCAAAAAAGTCGGCAGCTTGCGTCCGGCCACCCGCGTCACATCCTCTATCATCGCCCGGGCTATGACTTCAGGCTGCTCATGTTTGACTTGGGTAAGGTAGTCAAAAAGAAGCTTACTAAAGCGGTCCAGCGATATCTTCCAGGTCGATTGGGTCTGGCCGTAGACCCAGAGTGAAAAGGCGCTGAAGTTGGCGTAGACATCACTTCCAAAAAGCAGCTGCATCGTCTGCACGAAGTTGCCGCTGTTGTAGGCGATATCCCAAAAGCGGGCGAACCGCTTCATCTGCTGGATCTCTTTGAAGCTGACATCCCTGGTCTGCAGCACATCGTAAGGCGGGATATCGGAGTAGACCATCCCGTGCAGCTCGTCGTGGCGGTTGATCGTAGTGCCCGAGAGCTTTTTGAGGATCCCGATCTGGATCTCGGACTTGGTCATACCGTAGAGTTCATTGAGGTTGCGTCCGAAACTCTCTAAATTCTCACCCGGCAAACCCACGATCAAGTCCACATGCATATGTACCTTGGTCTCGTTTTCCAAAAAGGCGAGGTTTTGACGGATCTTCTCCAGTTTCAGCGGACGGCTGATGTTCTCACTGATCTGGGGATTGAGCGTCTGGATCCCCACCTCCAGCTGCAGGCTCCCCGGAGGAAACTGCTTGATCTTTTGCTTGATACTCTCGGGGAAGTGGTCCGGGATCACCTCGAAATGGGCGAAGTAGACCTCATCCTTGGCCAGAAAAAAGTCCAAAATGGCGTTGGCGAACTTCATATTGAGGTTAAAAGTGCGGTCGATGAACTTGTAACTTCGCACACCCCGCTCCCACAGCTTCTCGAAACTCTCCAACAGCGGTTCGAGGGGGAAGTTGCGTACCTTCTCGTCAATGGAGGAGAGGCAAAACTCGCACAAGAAGGGACAGCCGCGGCTCGCCTCGACATAGATATAGCGGTTGGCGATATCATCGTCTGTGTAGGCCTCATAGGGAAGTGCAATCGCCGAAAGATCCTCCATCACGGGACGGATGATCTGCTCTGCGGGCGCTTCGCCTTTAGAGATCTGGTCACAAAGCCGGTAAAAAGCGGTGTCTCCCTCCCCCTGGATGATATAGTCCGCATCATCGAAGTTGACCCGAAAGGGGGTGTAACTCGCCTCAGGTCCCCCAAGTACGATCGTCGTTTCAGGTGAGACCTTCTTGATATACTCCATCAGCTCGGCTGTTTCGCTTGCGTTCCAGATATAGACCCCGATCCCTACGATTTTAGGATCTCTGTCCAAAATCTCTTCGGCGATCGACTGAATGTTTTCGTTGATCGTAAACTCTAATATCTGTGTCTGAGATTGAAGTTCGCCCATATTGGCGTAGAGGTAACGCAGCCCGATCGCAGAGTGCGTGTAGCGGGCGTTAAGCGTGGTAAGGATGATGTCGGTTTGCATCATGCCTGGGCGAGCAGTCGTCGCACCATCGTCTGGTGTTTTGCGTTGGTAGAGAGCATATAGAGGCGCTTATAGGTGGTGACCAGCTTCTCATCCGGCGCACCGTTAAGGAACCGGATCTTTTTGTTGTTGGCATACTCGATCAGCTCCTTGAGATAGTTCGGCGCCAGGATCCCAACCTCGTCCAGGATACAGTGGAAGTAGACCGCGCTGTTCTCCTTGGCGCTCTGTTCACGTGCCAGGCTTAGCATCGCGATGTAGACCATCGCCTTGACCATGACGTCCGTACCGTTGGAACCGATACCGTCCAGTGACGGGACAAAGCCCGTATCGTGGCCGTTTTCTATAGCCCTAAACTCCAATACGAAGCTGTCTTCCACCTGCAGGTAATCGGCCTTATGCCCCGCAAGATCACTCGCCAGGTGTCCCAAAGCTCGGATGATCTGGTTATGCTCACGCTTGCCGACAGAGGCGCTAAAGAGGTTGTCCGTACCGTACGGCATCGATGCGCTAAGCTCCGCGATCGCCTTGAGATGGTTCAGCACCGGGTTGTCCGACTCTTTAAAACGAAGCTCGATATTCTCGATGACCTTGATCCCCTGCAGGTCTTTGAGCGTGCCGTTGATCTCGTTGACCGTACGCTTGATATCGCTGTCCGCTTTTAAAAGCTCCGTCGTCTCGCTGGCGATATGGTGCAGTGTCGTCGTATAAAGGCGCGCCACCTCGGTTTTAAAGGTCTCGATCTTGTTTTCGTTCACAAAGGTCTTAAGCTCTCGGGCT
>JBFEYF010000210.1:0-3635 GCA_041562295.1 Sulfurimonadaceae bacterium | reverse complement strand
CAAGAGCATGTCGAACGCCACACTAAGATCCTTACCAATGCCAAAGTCAAACTGCTGATCACCATTCCCCAGGCACAGACCATCGCCGGTATTTTACGCTCCTATGTTCCCTCCATCGAAACCGTTGTTACCGTAGCCCAACTCTTAAAAAGTCAGCCTTCGCCGACACTCCCGCCGCTGGATCCCTCCGATACCGCCTTTATCCAATACACCTCAGGCAGTACCGGTGATCCCAAAGGGGTCGTACTCTCCCATGCCAATCTGTTAGCCAACATACGGGCAATGGGCCAGGCCGTAGAAGCGACCTCGGAAGATGTCTTTGTCAGCTGGCTGCCGCTTTATCACGATATGGGGCTTATCGGCGCCTGGCTTGGATCGCTTTACCATGCGACACTCTTTGTGGTGATGTCCCCTTTGGACTTTTTGGCCAAACCGCAGCGCTGGCTCTGGGCGATACACCGTTACGGGGGAACCCTTTCGGCATCACCCAACTTCGGCTACGAATATACCATGCACCGCCTCAAACAAGAGGATATCGCCGGTCTGGACTTAAGCAGTTGGCGCGGTGCCTTTAACGGGGCAGAAGCGGTCAGTCCCGTGACACTTCAAAATTTTTGCGACTTTTTTGGACCGTACGGGTTCAAACCTGAGGCGATGGCCCCGGTCTACGGACTGGCAGAGTCTTCCGTAGGTGTCACCTTCCCGCCCATGGGCAGAGGAGCCGTGATCGACAGGATCGATCGAAAGCGTTTTATGCGTTCCAAAGTGGCCAAAGCCTGCCAGGAAGAGGACCCCAACCCCCTTCAGTTTCTCTCCTGCGGTGTGCCAATTATCGGGCATCAGGTGCGTGTCGTTGACCAGACAGGCCACGAACTTCCTGATCGGCACGAAGGGGCTTTGCAGTTTAGCGGCCCCTCCTCTACATCGGGCTACTTCGACAACCCCCAAAAGAGCCGGGAGCTTTTTGACGGGGAGTGGCTCAACACCGGGGACAGGGCCTACATAGCCGAAGGCGAGCTTTATCTTACAGGCCGTATCAAAGATATCATCATCAAAGCGGGGCGCAATATCTATCCCGACGAACTTGAAAAGGCGGTCGGAGAGATCGAAGGCATCCGCAAAGGGTGTGTCGCGGTATTCGCTTCGGTGGATAAACAAAGCGGCACCGAACGCCTTATCGTCCTGGCCGAAAGCAAGATCACGCAGGAAGAAGAACGCGCGCGGTTGCACGAGAAGATCAATACCCTGGCCAAAGACCTTTTGGGGCAACCGCCTGATGAGATCGTGCTGGCCCAGCCCGGAGCGGTACTGAAGACTTCCAGCGGCAAGATCCGCAGAGCTGCCAGCCGTGAGCTGTTTGAAAAACGCGGAGGCAAAACGCAAAGCCAAAGTCTGATCTGGCAGCTGACGCGACTGATTCTTAAAAGTATTATACCCCGCACTCGCCGTGTTCTGCGTCTGACAAAGCGTCGTCTCTTTGCCCTGTACAGCTGGTCGGTTTTTGTCTTCTTCACGGTTCTGGTATGGCTTGCTATCATGCTGCTTCCGACACTGAAGCTTCGCTGGATGATGATGCGTTTTTGTGCCAAGTCCGCAGCTTTGTTTACCGCTACACCCATACGGGTTAACGGGGCAGAGAACCTTCCCCAAAAAGATGCCCTGACCGTCATCGTAGCCAATCACTCAAGCTATCTGGACAGTTTTGTCCTCACCTTGGCCCTTCCCCGTCCGGTACGTTTTGTGGCCAAAGCGGAACTCTCCAAGATCTGGTTTTCACGAATCCCTTTGCTAAAGATCAAGACCCAGTTTGTAGAACGTTTCGATACGGGTAAAAGTGTCGACGACAGTCAAAGGCTGCATGATATGATGTATAAAGGGGCGCCGCTGCTCTTTTTCCCCGAAGGTACTTTTACCCGTATACCCGGGCTCAAACCGTTTCATCTGGGAGCATTTAATGTCGCGGCAGCTTCCGATGCGGCGGTCATCCCTATAGCTGTCAAAGGTACACGCTCCATTTTACGTCCCGGAAGCTGGTTTCCCCAACACGGTGCCATCGAAATAACTATCGGTACACCGATATGCTCACAAGCTCCCAAAGATACCGACCTGTGGCATAAGAGCCTGGAACTATCCCAAAAAAGCAGAGCCTTTATTCTACAACATTGTGCAGAGCCCGATCTCGCTTACGATCTTTCCAACCCGCTTAAAAGCTGACTACTCAAAGATCTTGATCTGGGCATAGTCGGTTACGGCATGATCTTTGATCGATTCCAGATATCTGACAAAGGCCTTTTGTGCCTTGGAAAATTGAAGTGTTCCGGTATGTTTGGCCCGTTTAGCCAGCCATAACGATTTGGGAAGCTTCGCCTTTTCAAAGAGTTCCCAGGAGTTATTCAAAGAGACCACGTTATCGAACGAGGCATGCAGGAACAAAAGGGGTTTATCTATCTTCCTTATCCAATCCGAGACATTATATTCAGAAGGGAGTGTCAGGGAGGGGATCCACTGAAAAAGCCAGGTGAGAAAACTTTGGGAGAGTTTTTCCGTTGCAATAGCGCGAAAGCCGATAACGGCAGAATCCAAGATCACCCCATCGATGCGGCTGAGATCTCTTCCTTTGAGTGCATTGAGTAAAAGGTTCCCGCCCAGCGACTGACCGCATACGAAGTAGGATTGGGGATGGATCTCTTTCTCGATATGGTCCAACACAGCCTGGATATCTTCGATAGCGCCTTGAATGGAGACTGTACCGCCAGATTTTCCATAGCCGCGGTAATCCATAATGACGACATCATACCCCTCTTTGACCAGCCAGATCCAGCTTCTAAAATGGGCCGAGAGGTTCTGCCCGTTGCCGTGGGCTACGAATATGAGCTTTTTAAGGGGTTTGCTTCCCTGAAGATGCCAGCTGTGAATGGAAGTACCATCTTTGGATCTTAGATAAAGGTCCTGATACTGTAGACCAAACTGTTGGGGTTCAGCATAGCTTTTGGCATCAGGTTGAAAAAAAAGTGAACTGCACCCCTGTAGTGCCAGTACCATAGATAAAATGAGCGTATATCCCAATAGCCGCATCTTCAGACCTCTTTACATCTTGATGCTCTGATTGTACCTAATTTTGTTTCTCTTTGGCTACGAGGATACCGCTGGTGACAATCAGAACGATTCCGGTCAATACCATCATTGAGGGGAAACTGTCTCCCATAAAAAGGCCGACCACTATCGAAAAAGGGATGTTAGCGTAGCTGATGGCACCGACGATCCCCGCCTTGCTGACCCCGTAGGCCTTTGTCATATAGACCTGTGCCAAAGTCGCAAAACCGCTCATCGCCAAGATGAAAAACCACATCTTACCGTCGGGCATGATGAACGGGGCAAAAAGCATATCAAGAGTTGGCGCATCGATATAGGGGGCCAAGACCATAAACAGTACCGGGCCGACGGTACCCACGACCATAAAAGAGAGTACGATCGCCCGGGTATCGTAATATTTTTTGAGCTCTTTGACCGACGTATAGGCCAAGGCGGCACCGACACCCGAAAAGATCCCCAGCAGGTCATACCTGCTAAAGGTCAATCCTCCGCCCGTGATAAAGACGATCCCGCAAAAACCGATAAAGAGTGCCAGCCACCCT
>JBFEYF010000209.1:0-3637 GCA_041562295.1 Sulfurimonadaceae bacterium | reverse complement strand
TGTCGTAGTTCTTGGTTGATGCGGCACCATGCCTTTATGCAGCGATTTTATCAGGGCGAACCGTGTCACAACGGGACCGATAATCTCAAAAATGACGGTTGTACCCAGGATGATCGGCAGGATAAGGTGTGAGAATTCGGGATGGCGCTGGGAGGCGATCAAGGCCATACCGATAGCAACCCCGGCCTGCGGTATCAGGGCGATACCGATCCATCTCTCGATATGGGGTTCAGAGCTGCTGAGTCGGGCACCCAGACGGGCACCGATATAAAAGCCGACAATTCTAAAGAAGATATAGGCTGTTCCTATAGCGCCGATACCCAAAAGGGCATCAACCTCCAAAGAGGCCCCCGCCAAAAGAAAAAAGAGGATCATGAAAAGCCATTTGATATTCTCTATGGCGTGAAAAGCTCTGGTATGGTGCGTGGCAAAAGTGGTTACGGCACTGCCCATAGCCATCGTTGCCAAAAGGGGCGAAAGTTCAAACCACTGGGCCATCCCGCTAATGAGGAAGACACTGCCGAGCGCTTCGACCATCATAGGCTCCCCTTTTTTGATCCTACCCGTTATTTTGGCAACCGGATACCCTAAGAGGTATCCTAAAAGCAGGCTGCCTAAAATCTCGACCAATCCGTCTTGGGTTATGGTCATCCACGAGGCATCCCCATTGACCGTGGTAAAGGCCAGGGTGAGACTAAAAAGCAGCATCGCCAAAATATCATCAAGAGCTACGACACGAAGAAGTGTTGTGACAAACTGATTGTTTATTTTAAGTTCATTTACGACTTCAAGAACCGCCGCCGGGGCAGTAGCCGATGCGATACTTGCCAGGATGACAGCTGCGGCAAAGGGAAGGCCCAGAAGATAGAGGGCAAGAGTGATCAGGATAAACGAGAGAAGCACTTTCCCCAGTGCGATAGCAAAGACCACTTTGCCTGAGTTTTTCAGTGCCGTAAGGGTGAACTGCTGACCGATCAAAAAGCCGATCATCCCTAAAGCGATAGTCGTGATGATATGAAACCATTCTGTGATGAAAAGATGGGGCAAGAAGTCCGTCACACCGGGGCCCAGCAGGATGCCCATGATGATAAGAAGCGTGACCCTGGGAATGCGTATCTTCTTGGCAGCAATATCTGATGCCAGCCCGATAAAGAAGATGATTCCGACAGAAAGAAGAAGTTCAGGATGGGAATGCATGCAACTATTATGGCATGATCAGATGGCCATGTCAACGTCTGGGTTAATAATCATAAACCTTCACACTCTCGATCTTCCCTGCCAAAAACTTTTTGACAAATGCTGTATGCTCCGGCCAGACGAGGTAGTCGTTCATGGCTTTTTTGTCTTTGAATACGAAGGTGATCCCCATATCGAAATTTCTGTCGACGATCTTGCGTTCGCTTTTGATCGCCCATCCGATATGCATCTGTCTGACGTAAGGGATACGGGCCAGTTTTTTGCTCGCATCGTAGATCTGCCGGCGCTCTTTGTCGGTGAGTTCGGACTGGAATTTGACCAGTACCACGTGGTGGACAAGGTTGCCTTCAGTAAGTTTGGGTTTTGCGGCACAGCCGCTAAAAAAGAGTACCATCAGTGTGATCTGTAAAAGCAGTTTCATTCTGACTCCTTGGGTGTGATGCCCAGACCGGTGCCCTGGGATAGGGAGATGGCCGCACCGTCGTAGGTGATACCGCCCGTGCCGATGGACTCGCGTGCCAGTGTCGGGCCGTCGAGATCGGTAAAGCGGACATTTTCGTAGGCGCAGGCCAGATGCAGGGCCGCGGTGACGGAGAGGGCGGTCTCAAGCATCGATCCCATCATACAGGGGATATGGTGTATTCGGGCAAGATCGAGTATCTTTTTGGCCTCATAGATGCCGCCCGTTTTCATCAGCTTGATATTGAAATAGTCAGCCCCCTTGTGTTCGATCAGCCACTGCGCATCCTCATAATCAAAAAGCGACTCGTCGGCCAGGATCGGGATGCGGTTTTGTCGGGTCAAAAGGGCCATCTCTTCACGTTGGTCCATCTGAAGCGGCTGTTCGAGCAGGACAATGGGGATCGCTTCGACCGCGGCCAGAAAAGTTTCGCATTCGCCCAGACTGAAGGCCTGGTTGATATCGAGATAGAGTTTGGCCTGGGGCAGGGCGTAGTGCAGCTGTTTGGTTCGCTCGATATCGAGAACCAGGTTGCCGTCGAGCTTGACCTTGAGGTGGGTGTACCCCTCGTTAAAGACCTCTACCGCCTGCTTGACCATCATCTCGGGAGTATCGACACTGATGGTATAAAGCGTTTCGAACCGGCGAACACTTCCGCCCAGGTATTCATAAAGAGGAAGGCCCGTCTCTTTGGCAAAAAGGTCGTGCAGGGCGATATCAAAAGCGGCCTGGGCGCTTTTGCACAGTCTCAGCGCATGCAGGTTTTCAAAGGTGATCTCATAATCTTCGATGAGCGTATCGGTAAAGGCCTCTTTGGCCCGTTGCAGATCGGTCTCTATCCTTTCCAGATCATCACCCGTGACGGCCAGCGTCGCGGGAGCCGATCCGTAGCCTTCCAGCCCCCTGTCGGTGCTCAGGATAAGCAGGATCTCGTCGATAGACTCCACCGAACGCAGTGCCGTAGTGAAGGGGTGTTTCAAAGGGGTGTGGGATCGCCGGATCGAGATATGTTGTATTTGCATGCGATAAGTATACTCAATCTTCGGGTAAAGCGGTTCTAAAAAGGTATCTTTTCCAGCTGTGACTCTTTCATATTATCTGCTAAAGTCCAAAAAGTTGCACTCGAATCTGACAGGGTGAGCAGATAGAAGGCAGAATCATCGGCTGAGAAGCCTTTGAGATACTCCCTGTTATCGATAAGGTACTGTTTGATTTTTTTGTCACTGCTGATCTTTAGCGTGGTTGTGATGCGCAGCATTGTGGAGAAGTCGCTGTTAAAGTAGCACAGCTCAGCTTTTGGGTTAATGGCTATCTGCTCTCCTACTGCTTTGGATGCGGAGGTGGTAAAGTAGATCTTTCCTTCGATGATATTGGTCAAAAAACCGCGTGCATGGGGTTGGCCCTCCTGGCAGGTTGATAGGGTGCAGACCGGGTTTTGGGTTACAAAGGCAAGAATGTCCTGGTAGTTCAAAGTGACTCCTTTTTTGGGAAGATTGTAATACAAACGCCAAAATAAAAACTATAAGGATAGAGCGAAAAAGTGTAAGATTTAGCTGCGCTGCATAAATGTTTTGGGCGTTTCGCCGTAAAGCTCTTTAAACTGTTTGGTAAAGTAAGCATGGGAGTTGTAGCCGCACTTTTGGGCGACCTGGGTGATCGTGAGTTTTTGGGATAGCAGCATCTTTTTGGCGTTTTGCATCCGCACCTGCTTGAGATACTCCATGGGCGTTTGCTGCATCTCTTTGTGAAACAGTTTGCTAAAATGGCTTTTAGAGAGTCCCGAGTGCTTTGACAGATCGTCAAGCATCAGCTCACGGTCATAGTTTGTATTGATAAAAGTGACGACGGAGGCGACAGTCAGATTATCGGAAAGTGCAAGCGGCTCAATGCGGTGCGACAGAAGGCTTCGGATGATCTCGTGGGTCAGCATGGTTGCGAGTGCTTGAAGCGTACTCTCCCTAGAGGGGTGTTGATGTGTCG
>JBFEYF010000208.1:0-3687 GCA_041562295.1 Sulfurimonadaceae bacterium | reverse complement strand
CGTTCCTTGGGGTACAAGGTCGACCTGCTTGGGATGAACCAGTACGGCACCGGCCTTGGTTGACTCCAAGGCTTTGGCATACTTAGGGTTATCCAAAAAACTCATCTCGCTTGACGTTGCATCAGCCAGTGTGTTGAGTGCCGTAATCTCCAGATCTTCACCTGTATACTCCAGGCCAATCTCCTGAGCGATCTGTGAAAGCTTCATCATTAACGCTCTAAGGCGACCACGCCGCTTCGTACAATTTCGACAGGATCAAAGATCTCTACCGCTTCTAGAAAATGTTTGACACGCTGCGGTTCATCAGCGACCATCGCGATGATTACCCCCTTGCCGACATTAACGATCTTGCCGTTATAGGCGCTGCACAGGGCATCGATATCAGCCAGTGATTTATCGACAGGCAGTTTCACCAGGGCCATCTCTTTTTCTACGAGCTCTTCGTGTTCAACGACTTTAAGAACCGGAATCAGCTTATGAAGCTGCTTGACGATCTGTTCGATAACACGCTGACTTCCGCTTGTCGCAATCGTGATACGTGAATATTTGCTGTTGGGAATCGGCGCAACAGTCAGCGATTCGATGTTAAAGCCGCGTGCGGCAAAAAGACCTGAGATACGGGCCAGTACGGAAGCCTCGTTCATTACGATAACGGAGATAATTCTTCTGATTTCAATCGTTTCGTTCATCTTAGTCTTCCTTATACTCTAACATCATATTAAACAGTGATCCTCCCGCCGGGACCATCGGTAGTACGTTTTCGTGTCTGTCGACAACAACATCGATAAATGCTACGACATTTTTCTCCACGGCATCTTTAAGTGCCTGGTCAAACCCCTCTTTCGTATCGACACGGTAGCCGACACCGCCGAACGACTCAGCCAGTTTGACAAAATCGGGCTGCATCGAAAGATCGGTCTCAGAGTGGCGCTTGTCATAAAAAAGTGTCTGCCACTGGCGTACCATGCCCAGATAGTTGTTGTTCAAAATAACATTGATGACCGGTAGTTTATACTCCACCGCCGTCATCAACTCCTGCACATTCATCAAAATAGAGCCGTCACCCGTGACGTTGATACTGACCTTTTCGGGCATCGCACGTTTAACGCCTAAAGCTGCAGGAAAACCGAACCCCATTGTTCCAAGTCCCCCGGACGAGACAAACTGGCGTGCTCTAGTGAATGGATAGAACTGTGCCGTCCACATCTGGTGCTGTCCAACATCCGTAGAGATATTGGCATCATCACCCAGAAGCTGTCCGATACGTTCAATGACCCATTGCGGCTTGATCGTACCGTCTACGTTATCCTGATACCCTAACGGGTGCAGGTCATCATAACGTTTGACTGTCTCTCTCCATGCAGCGTAATTGTCAGGTTTTACTTTCTCTTTTAATAGAGGTGTCATCTCTTCAAGAACGTTTTTCAAATCCCCGACAATAGGGAAATCTACATCAACAATCTTACCGATACTGCTTGGATCGATATCAACATGAATGATCTTGGCATATTTAGCGAACTCAGAAAGTTTGCCCGTTACACGGTCATCAAAACGGGGGCCGAAAGCGATGAGACAGTCACACTCACTCATTGCCATATTGGCGGCATAACTACCATGCATACCGACCATGGAGATAAGGCTAGGATGTTCTACGCCTAATGTACCACGTGCATTAAAGGTCTCAACTGCCGGGATCTGTGTAAACGAAGCGATATCACGCATGATATCAACAGCATCACTGGCCTTGACACCGCCGCCAAGATAAAAAAGCGGTTTTTTTGCTTCAGCAATCGCAGTAACTGCTTTTTTAATCTGGCGCATATTCCCTTTGACCGTCGGTTTATAGGTCTCAAGATGAACCTCTTTAGGATAATCAAACGTTGCGATCTCAGCTGTCACGTCTTTAGGAATATCAACATGGACAGGACCCGGGCGGCCACTCGCCGCAAGATAAAACGCCTCTTTTAAAATACCGGGAAGGTCTGCAGCCTTGGTTACCAGATAGTTGTGTTTTGTACAGCTACGGCTGATACCTACGGCATCGATCTCCTGAAACGCATCGGTACCGATAAGACTCATAGGTACCTGACCGGAAATTACAACCAAAGGAATCGAATCCATATAGGCATCTGCCAGACCCGTTACGGCATTGGTAAAACCGGGACCTGAGGTAATCATAGCGACACCCACTTTTCCGGTAGCTTTGGCGTACCCTTCAGCTGCATGGATTGCAGCCTGTTCATGACGGTTCAGAATATGTTGAAATGCGTCTTGTTTATAGATCTCATCATAGACGTTCATGATAGCTCCGCCAGGATAACCAAAGACGACTTCGACCTTCTCCTCAATGAGGGCTTCGATGACCATCTGTGCACCACTAATTTCCATGGCAGAACTCCTTTACTAGAGCGTTTGCGCTCTAAAATTTTCGCGATTATAACACAAGAGTTCTGAAGCGGTCATGATTTACAAACAAATATGATTTTTTAAGCTAAAAAGAAGCTTCAATCCTCTTCTTCCGCAGTTTCATTATCCTCATCACTTTCACTATCCTCTTTATCATCAGATTCAGGATAGGTTTCTTCATAATCATCCGTTCGCATACTCATAATAAGAGGTTTTTGTGTGTCGTTGTAAAATGGTGTCTGTTGAACTAAAGCACTGCTACCGGACCAACCCAATGAGGAAAAAAACAGAAGAGAGAAGAGATAAGGCATGGCACACTCCTTAACAAAAGAGTATACAAAAAAGCAATGAAAGGTGCAAGCGCGCCGTGGGTGCCCTGAGCAAAGCGAAGAACTTCCCTTGGGGTGCACTCTGCCGAAAAGAACTTAGCGTTAGCGCAGCCAAAGGAGCTTTGCCCCTTTGGCGTACTAGTCTAGTGTAATTTGCGTTCCGATACCTTCAGAGGTAAAGAGCTCAAGGAGGATAGAGTGTTCGATGCGGCCATCGATAATATGGGCTTTATCGACACCCCCTTCGATCGCTTCCAGACAGGCATCCACTTTAGGCACCATACCGCCGTGAATCACTTCCGTACTCTTAAGCTCTTCGATCTGGGCTTTGCTAAGTGAACTCAAAAGCTTTTTGTCACTGTCCAAAACACCGGGAGTATCAGTCAAGAAAACAATCTTTTTTGCACCCAGCGCAATCGCGACTTTAGAAGCGGCAAGGTCCGCATTGATATTGTAACCCGGATGTCCCAGCTCTTCATCGGCGGCAATCGGCGCGATAACCGGGATAAATTTCTCACGGATAAGGTTTTCGATCACATCCGCTTTCACCTCGTGGATAATACCGGTCAGACCCCATTTGGCTGCATCTTTGGGCTTGGCCAAAATCGCATGGGCATCTTTACCGCTCATGCCGATAGCTTTGGCACCGTGGGCATTAAGCATCGATACGATCTCTTTATTAATCTCACCGCTTAGGATCATCTCTACGATACGCATCACTTCGGGCGTCGTCACACGCTGTCCTTCGATAAATTCCGTATCGATCTTCAGCGCATCGAGCATATCGGTAATCTTTTTACCACCGCCGTGGATGATAACCGGCTTGATCCCCACCAAATACAAAAGCAGTACCGCTTCGGCGAACTTCTCTTTCAGTTCGGGGGAGGTCTGTGCCGACCCGCCATACTTGATAACAACGATCTCTTTGTTGAATTTCTTAATAAACGGCAGT